>JALVBA010000344.1 GCA_027010905.1 Marinilabiliaceae bacterium | reverse complement strand
ATTCTAAGGTGCAAATTTTCATGAAAAATAGAGCCTAAATTTTGTCCACTTGAACATAACCACTCGAAAATAGCCTAAATTTTGTCTATTATACCTAACTTCTTAATAACCTTGCAAATAATCAACATGTAAAATAGGAAGTTTTCAATAAATACATCCTATAAATCAATACGTTAAACATTAAAACGACCTTTTTCACGGAGGACTAAGTAAAAATAAATCATTGTATCCTATTCAGCCTCTTTACACAAAAAACAAACCCTTCAAGAGCATGAAACTCTTGAAGGGCTATTACGTTCGACTAATTACATATTACCGTATCAACAAATCAACACTCCTACACATCAATATTTGCATAGGTAGCATTCTGTTCAATAAATTCACGGCGCGGCGGAACATCATCGCCCATCAGGATTGAGAATGTTCTATCTGCTTCAGCAGCACCTTCAATTGCTACCTGACGTAGCGTACGTTGCTCAGGGTTCATTGTTGTCTCCCACAGTTGCTCCGCATTCATCTCACCCAGACCCTTGTATCTCTGAACATGAACGCTATCCTCTTTACCCCCACTATACTGTTCAATAAATTCTCTACGTTGCTTCTCATCCCAGCAATAACTCTGATTCTTACCCTTCTTAACCAAATAGAGAGGAGGAGTAGCAATATAGAGATATCCGTTATTGATAAGATCTTTCATGTAACGAAAGAAGAATGTCATAATTAGTGTTGTGATGTGGCTTCCATCCACATCGGCATCAGTCATAATCACAATTTTATGATACCTCAGTTTTTCGAGATTCAGTGCCTTACTATCCTCTTCTGTTCCCATGGTTACACCAAGGGCAGTAAAGATATTTTTAATCTCCTCGTTTTCGAACACCTTATGCTGAAGAGCTTTCTCTACGTTAAGTATTTTTCCTCTCAATGGCAATATTGCTTGAAACTTACGATCCCTACCTTGCTTAGCAGTACCTCCAGCCGAATCTCCCTCCACAAGGAAAACCTCGCATAGTGCCGGGTCTTTTTCTGAGCAGTCAGCCAGTTTGCCAGGGAGACCTCCTCCGGTAAGAGCACTCTTGCGTTGTACGAGCTCACGAGCTTTGCGAGCCGCATGTCTGGCTGTAGCAGCAAGAATAACTTTATTGGCAATCTCTCTTGCCTGTTTAGGATTCTCTTCAAGGTAATTCGAGAGCATACTACTCACTGCCTGATCGACAACAAGACTGATATCACTATTACCAAGCTTGGTTTTAGTCTGACCTTCAAATTGAGGCTCAGCAACCTTAACAGAAATAACAGAAGTTAGTCCTTCGCGGAAATCATCGCCATTAATATCAAATTTAAGTTTACTTAGCATCCCCGATTTATCGGCCCAGTTTTTCAGCGTACGGGTTAATCCACGTCTGAAACCTGTAAGGTGAGTACCTCCCTCAATTGTATTAATATTATTCACATAGGAGTATATATTCTCGCTAAAAGAGGTATTGTACTGAAGAGCAATCTCTACAGGTACACCATTCTTCTCAGTGCTGATATGAATAACCTTGTCAATAATACGTTCTCTTGCTTCATCAATAAACTCTACAAACTCCTCCAGCCCTCTTTCAGAATGAAAGTATTCAATTTTAAAATTCCCATCAGCATCCTTTTCACGCTTGTCCGTTAAGCTAATCTGAATTCCTTTATTCAAGAAAGAGAGCTCTCTTAGCCTATTAGCCAGAATTGAATACTTATATTGTGTTGTGATAAATATTGAATCATCAGGCTGGAAAGTTACAATTGTTCCGGTCACATCAGTTGTTCCAACCTCCTTAAGAGCTCCAACCGGTTTTCCTATTTGAAACTCCTGTACATATACTTTACCATCCCTATGAACTTCAGCTTTCAGATTAGACGAAAGAGCATTCACACAAGAGACACCAACACCATGCAAACCTCCTGACACCTTATAGGAATCCTTGTCAAACTTTCCACCTGCATGCAATACTGTCATTACAACTTCAAGTGCTGATTTCCCCTCCTTTTCGTGATGATCTACAGGAATACCCCTACCATCATCTTTAACAGTAACTGAATTGTTCTCATTTATTACAACATCTATTTTAGAACAATAGCCTGCCATTGCCTCATCAATAGAGTTATCAACCACCTCATACACCAAATGATGCAGACCCTTCTCTCCCACATCTCCAATATACATCGCAGGTCTTTTTCGAACAGCTTCGAGACCTTCAAGAACTGTTATACTACTGGCAGAATAATCGCCTTTATTTTGCAATTTATTACTCTCCTTATCACTCATTTTCCTTAATATTTTTGATAAACCTCAAAGTGAAAAAACCGATAATTCGGCTATTTTTTTCTAATGAGCAAATATACCAAAAAAAACGATGTGAATGAGTTGATTACATATCTTTTTATCAACAATGCAAGGCACTGCAAGATGCTGAAAAACTGAATATTACAGGGGCGTACGAAAAACTGTTAAAAAGATATCCCAATACCGACATGAACATTTACCCCTTGCATGGTATAACCGTTCCATTTATAGTACTTCGATGCTGCCAGATTATTGACACGTGCAAAGAAAGACCACACCGAATTATAATAGAATTCTGCTCCAAAACTAAGGTCGAAAACAGCATCAAGCTTCTTCTCTGATATAGCTGTGGGATCAAAAGCATATCGTTTACCCATAACATTGAACCCGGCATCAATCCAAAGATCCTTAACTGGGCTAAAACGACTGTTAACCATCAATTCCATTTCGGGCTTATGCCATGCTCTAGAAAGGCTATCAGTATTCCATCCGTAATATGTAGCCTTAGTCAACAGATTGAATTTTTTGTTAGGATTATAGAGGAACTCACCTGAAACAGTAAGTAAGCTACCATCGTCATACACAGGTACAAACTGATTTAAATAGTTAAAGTTAAGGTCTGAAACATTGCCGTAGAGATAAGACTTATTTACCCAGAAGTGTTCATTCATAAACATTGCATAGGATACATCTGCACTAAATGATGTACTTTTACTAAAGTTACCCTTTATATTTGCAAAAAGATCCAACCCATAAAAAGCAGTTTTTATATTTTGGTCAGGAGAAACAAATGGATTCTCGTACTGAACTGTTCTGTAATCGTTTTGATTATAATGACCTTTCAGTCCTCCCTCCATCGAAATAACACCTTCAACAATATTAAGCTCACCTGTCAGTACAGGGGCAACCTGAAACTGGTCATCAAAACTATCTAACTCACCGTAAAACAGTAATCCCACATTAACCCTTCCCCTATCAAAGACAAAAACCATTTTAGGCGAAACTCCAATCAGGGTATTTTTACGCTGCTGAAAATAGTAGAGTGGCTCTATTGAATCTGGAACAGAAGTATTATTGTGCCTCACCTCACCATCAACAGCAAACCCCATAGTCCCAATTGGGAAATATGCAGAACCTCCAATATCAAAGCCATTCTGTAACACACCAGTCAGATTACCAAATGAGCCATAGCCAAATGACATGTCGTAGCTAACCCTATCATCTCTAATTTCATTGTTCTTTAACCCTATTCGGAAATCTATTCCCGACAGCCTCTGTTTCGCATCAGGCTGCAATAGATTTTGCGGTATTTTATCGGCATATCCGGGCACAAAATAGGATTGGTTGGGATCCATAGTGTCATATCCGTAGTAGTGATAAATATTATGCTTAAAATTTATATCAGCATACAAGGTTTTGTCATCAAACAGATAATTAAACCCAACATCGCCCCAAGTGTCATGAAATGGTGCATCAACCTTCTCATCGTTCTCAAGCAAAAGATTACCTAACGATGTAACATGGCCAATATTCAGCCCCAAAACAAAAGATTCAGACTGTAGAATATTATAGCTCAAATCTCCAAAAAGAGAGTTATAGTTCCCTATTCCTGCTCTCAGGTATGATGACTTAAGACTCTTCTGCCTCTCTTTGGCAATTTTTGCCGGAGTAATGGGCTCAATGTTATAACCTGTAATCATTGCTTTACTAAGAATCGAATATTTGAATTCCGTATTAAGCGAAATAGAGTCATTCAGAACAGGCATCCTGTTCATCTTAAAAGCGTCGGACAGAGAGGGTGAGTATGCCTTTACCACCTTTACATCCTTACTAATAGGATCTTTCTTCTGAGCATTCAGTGTATAAGAGAACAAAACAGCAAGGAATAGCAGCCCCACCCGGCCTCCCCTAAGGGGAGGAGACAATAGAGGTTTTACACTCCTGATTACCGAGTTATCAAGAATTAATAATAGTGAGTTTTTATTTGTGAGTTTTAATTTCATTTTCATTGTTGTTTGTCTTTACATATTCAAGTGATAAAATCTCAACACACTCTTTTTTTGAATTGTACTAACCATCTATTCTCCTTCACCTTTTAGTGAATCTGATGGAGCTATCGGTTTTTTCTCAACCGACCATGAAGAGATTCTGACATTAACCATATCCTGAATATCATCATCTCCTTTATAATTATCTCTTAGGCTTTCAAGATACTGTATAGCCTGAAAGTTCTCGCCCCAATCATGATAGATATCTGCCAGCAGAACGAAATCTCTGGCCAGCCAGTATTGGTGCGGAGTACCCTTATCAATAAAATCAAAAATCTCCTCTTCTGCCTTCTTCGGTTGTGACGTTGAATAGTAAATCCTGGAAATGAGATACTTTGCCTCTGCCCCCTCTTTACTTTTAGTATTTCCGGCAACCTGCTTAAAAGCACCTAAGGCACTATCTATCTCACCCGACTCGTAATATGAGACGGCCTTGTTAAAAATTGCTTCTCTTTTAATCTCATCGCCTATCTTAGCCGATAGCAGCACCTTCTCCGAAGCATTTATACTCTCACTATATCTCTTGAGCTTTGTTAAACAACGCATCTGGCCTATCTTGGCTTCCAAACGATTCTCTTCACGCTCACCCTCCATCTCCAGCCTTACAAAATTCTTCAATGCCTGCTCATAATCTCCATTTCTGTAGTATATCTCTCCCGTACGCAACAGTGCCTCCTCTGTAAACAGACTCTGCTCCCTGTTAGCAACATACTCGTACGAACTCAGAGCCTCACTCAATTCCCCGGCTTTAAACTGGCAGTCGGCTTTATAAAAATTGGCATCAAGCAGAAACATACCCTGCGGATAGTTTTTTATATAGTTTTTGAAACGATAAACGGCTTGTTCGCAATCACCTTTCATGTAGTAGCGTTCAGCCGACACAAACGACAGCGAATCCTGCTCTCTCTCTTCAACCTTTGCAAAACTACCCAGACTATTAGCATATCTCAAATAGCCATCCAAATCGTTTTGATCCATATACACATTCCTTATTCCCAACAGAGCATCTCTCGACTCGGAAGTTCCCGGATACTCATTTAGAATCCTCTTGTAGAGTGCTTTTGAATTATCATAATCGCCATTATTATAGTACACCAATCCAAGTTGTAACATCGCTTTGCGTGCATAGCTGCTTCTTGGAAACTTTTCTTTTACAATCTTATAATTTCTTATTGCCAAATCAAGGTCATTCAGTGCCACATACGATCTTGCAATCTCAAAATAAGCATCATCCAGAAAATAAGATTTGGGAAATCTGTTAACCAAGGTGGTTAACACATCAATTTTTTGCCTATATTTTTTCTGAAGCCCCAGACAGAATCCCTTCTGAAAAAGCGCATAGTCAGCAGCTCCCTCGGGATAGTTTGCCGCCTGATTATAGTATGCTATTGCATTACTAAAGCCCCTCTCTACATAGTAGCAATCACCAAGTCTGTTGAGGGCATCCCCCTTCATTACACGGTCGGTTTTGCCAACAAGTTTTACAAATTTCCTGAGCCACACTTTAGCTTGATTGTAATCTTTCTGCTTAAAGTAGGCATAGCCAATATTGTAGTGGGCTGTCATAAACACCTCTAACGAGTATGAGCCGGGTGTATGAATAAATCTCAGATAGTCAGCTTTTGCCTTCTCATAATCCCCAATTCTGTAGTAGGCTTCGCCTCTCCAGTAGAGAGCTTTTATCTTTAACGCTTTGTCATAATCTTCATACTTCAGACTATAATCAAAAAACTCAATTGCTTCACGGTATTTTAAATCGGTAAATAGTTCCAGACCACGAAAAAGCGCAACTCTCTGAATAGCCTGATATACGGTGGGTGATTTCTTCTTAATCTTTTCCATCGAAGCAAGGGCATCACGGTAATTCTTGGTTGTTAAGAATGCTTTACCAAGATAGTCGTATGCCTGATCAATGTTATCGCTGTTTGGGAAAAGCTCTATGTAGGTTAAAAACGAATTAATAATCTCATTAAATGGCGAGTATGCCAATTCATAGTTCAGCTTGATGTAGCTAAAGAGTGCATCCTCCTGAATACTCTTATCAAAATCAAATTTAGATGCAGCTTCAAAAGCGACTCTGGCTCTCTTTTTATCACCCAACTTAAGGTAACAATCACCAAGATGATAATAGGCATTTTGCGACATCTGATCCTCTTTCGACGTCACATGTGACAAATTTTCCGCAGCTTTCTCATAATCTTTCACAAAATATGATGCAAAGCCAAGGTGATAAAAATCTTCACGCTTAGGATTATCACTTAAGGATATTGTCTTTTCATAATAGGCAATGGCATCTTTGTACTTTTCAAAAGCAAAATATGAATCTGCAACTATTCTGCACATATCAACTTGCCGTTTAGGAGAACCATCTTTAGTAAGTGGTAAGGCATACTCAACAGCTTGATCATACTCTTTCCGCAAATAGTATATTTGGGCAATGTAAAAAGGAACAACTTTACTGAAAGCATTTTTCTCCTCCAACTCCTTAAATCCCTTCATTGCGGTTTCGTACTCGCCTCTCTCGTATTGAACGTGTGAATGGTAATATAATATGGGGGTGTAATACTTACTATCTTTCGACCGTACTTTATTAAACAGACTAAGAGCCTTATCGTAATCCTTCTCCATGAAATTGGCATATCCGGCCTTAAAGTAGTATGCCTCCTTTGTTTCTGAATCCAAACCTGATGCACTGACTTTATCAAACCAGCGTACCGATTTTCTAAATTTATTTTTTTGCTGATAGTAATCACCTATGTGGTAATAAACATATGGATGTCTGTTACTTTCAGGGTAATCTTTTAAAAACAACTCCCATTTATAAAGAATATCTTTATTATTGAGCTTTGTGGCACACAATGCCTCGTAGAAAGCCGCTTCAGAGAGATAAATCTCCGACTTTCCTTCTCTGTTTTTAGACAAGTAGCTATGAAACATTATCCGTGCTGACCCATACTTCTCTTTCTGAAAAAGCTCGTAAGCCTTGTTAAAGTCCTTGTCTTTCAAGTCATGACTTAATGACTTTTGCCCGTACAAAAAGGATGATGTAAAAAAGAACAATAAGAAGAAAACTAAATTAAATTTTGTCATATTCATTTCTTGTGCAAAGAAAAACTACTAATATTAACCAAATAAATAACGATAAACCTCTACCTTTAGTCTATCGCTGATAATAAAATATAGGCCAAATATAAAAAAAGTGAAGCCACCCAAAAAATCACAAATATACAAAGTGACATTTAGTTTTGAACAAAGCACTAACAACTAAATTAAAACTCTCTATCTCAACCCCATAGAGACAACGCAAATAAAACTATGCTACTAAATAATCTGAAGGTTGTATATTTACAGAAAAAAAAAGCTTGAAAAAAAGAATTATAGTATCGGTTACAAATGATCTGGTAACAGATCAGAGAGTTCATAAAACCTGCGTTACACTGAAAGAGATGGGATTTGATATTCTTTTAGTAGGAAGAAAGCTAAAGGATAGTCTCCCGATGAATAGCAGAAATTATGGCCATCATCGAATGAAAATGCTATTTACAAAAGGTGCACTCTTTTACGCCGAATTCAATATCAGATTGTTCTTTTTTCTACTTACCAATAAGTTTGATGTCTTGACATCAAATGATCTAGACACACTATTAGCAAACTTTCTCATTAGCAAAATAAAAAAGAAACCTCTAGTATACGATAGCCATGAGTATTTCACTGAAGTACCTGAACTAATTTACCGCCCACATGTTCAACGAATATGGAAAACCATTGAAGAATGGATATTTCCTAAATTGACAGATACTTTTACTGTGAATAACTCTATTGCAACTCTTTTTGAAAAGAAGTATGGAGTAAGACCTTATATTGTTCGCAACATACCCTCTAAAACTGAAATAGTAAAAACCAAATCCCGCAAAGAGTTAGGACTACCTGAAGACAAGTTCTTAATAATTATTCAAGGCTCAGGAATAAATGTCCAAAGAGGTACAGAAGAGGTGGTTGAAGCAATGAAGTTCTTAAACAATGCTATTTTGGTTATTGTAGGGAGTGGTGATGTCTTGGACACTTTAAAGGAGATGAGTAATCAAGACAATATTAAAGGCAAAGTTATCTTTATTCCTCGACAGGAATATTCATCATTGATGCAATTTACATTGAATGCTGACATTGGCTTAACAGTTGACAAAGACACAAACCTTAATTATCGTTTCAGCCTGCCTAACAAGCTATTTGATTATATCAGAGCGGGGATACCGGTATTGGCATCTGACTTGGTAGAGATAAAAAAGATAATAACCAAATACGATATAGGTGACTTCATTCCGGATTATGCCCCCCGGTCAATAGCAAGAAAAATAGATACTATAATTAATAACCCCAGCATTTTGCAAAAATGGAATGAGAACATTAAAGTGGCATCAAAAGAGTTGACATGGGAAAATGAATCAGAAATTATTAAGACTGTTTACAATAAATATCTATGAGAGAACTCAAAAGGAGACTCTTCAATCTTCACTCAACCTCAAAATCAATCTCCTCCTGTACAGACTCTATTAGCCTTGTATCTTCACATCGTATTGTTCTGCCGGGAAATTTCTTTATCAGATTATAGTTGTGCGTAGCCATAATTACCGCCTTACCACTGCGGCATATACTCTGAAGGATTACCATAAGCTCGTCAGAAGTATCGGGGTCGAGATTACCGGTAGGCTCATCGGCAAGAATTAACTCAGGCGCATTAAGAAGTGAACGTGCAATACCGATACGTTGCTGCTCACCGCCCGAAAGCTGATGAGGCATCTTATACCCTTTATGCACCATATCCACCTGCGCTAAGGCCTCACGTATTCGAACGTCCATCTCTTTTTTATTACTCCAACCTGTAGCTTTCAAAACAAAATGAAGATTGTCGTACACCGAGCGGTCTGACAACAGCTGAAAATCCTGAAATATAATTCCCATCCTTCTTCTAAGATATGGAACATCCTTATCCTTAATATTGTTTAACGAGTACCCGGCTACAAATCCAGAGCCCTCTTTGAGCGGCAGCTCATTATACATCGTCTTAAGCAAACTTGATTTGCCACTACCTACTTTCCCAATAAGAAAAATAAACTCTCCTGGTTTAACTTTAACATCTACATCCCGCAATATCACATGCTCTTCCTGGCGGATTATCACGTTACTTAACTCAACAATATTACCGTTGCTATTGGTTATTTTCGATGGTTGTTGCCTCATATCTTAAACACTCTTTTACTAAACTTTCTCAAAGTAACACATTTTTTCTGAACCCGGGTTTGAATTTAAAAAATTAAGTATTTTTACAACATTAAAATTACAAAAATATGACATTACAGGAAAGCAGAAAGAAAAAAGGGGGAGGAATAAAACTGATAGTTATAGCAGCTATCTTAATCGTACTACTTGGAGGAGGGGCTACAGGATACAAATATTACAATTACATATTTGAATCTAATGTAATAACGCCTGATAGTACCTCAACGTTGCTATTCATTCCCAGTGGAGCATCGTTTAGTGAGGTAACAGATATTTTAAAGGCCGAGGGGTACATAAAAGATATTGACGGATTTGAGTGGGTATCGCAAAAAAAGAAGTATACAAACAGAGTAATCGGTGGGTGTTACGCACTAAAGCACAACATGAATAATAATGAACTTGTTAACCTTCTGAGGTCGGGCAAGCAAACTCCGGTAAAGGTTACTTTTAATAATATCAGAACACTTGAACAGCTGGCAGGACGTATTGCAGATAAAATTGAACCCGACTCACTCAAACTGCAGGCACTGTTAAATGACAGCTCTGTTATTACGGGCTATGGCTTCACCAAAGAGACATTTCCTGCAATGTTTATTCCTAATACTTACGAGTTTTACTGGACAACCTCGGCAAATAAGTTCATTGATAGAATGAACCAAGAATACAAATCATTTTGGAATAATAAAAGAGTGGAAAAGGCCAAAAATGCAGGAATGACACCAATTGAGGTTAGCGCACTTGCCTCCATTGTAGATGAAGAGACCGTTAAAGCAGACGAGAAACCGGTTGTTGCCGGACTCTACATAAACAGACTTAACAAAGGCATGAGACTACAGGCTGACCCCACCATTAAATTTGTAATTAATGATTTCACTGTAAAGAGAATATTGAATAAAGACCTTGAGATCGACTCCCCTTACAACACCTATATCTATGCAGGACTTCCTCCGGGACCCATACGAATTCCTTCTATTCAGGGAATAGATGCTGTACTAAATCATAAAAACCACAAATACCTTTATATGTGTGCCAATGAGGATTTTTCGGGCTATCATAATTTTGCCAGAACATTACAACAGCATAATCAAAATGCTGACAGATACAGAAAAGCATTGCGCAAGAATCGTATTTGGAGATAGTAGACAAAAGGTTTTAAGCAATCGGTAAATATGATTATATTTGAAACCTAACACCGATATCTATATGCAAGGAGATAAAACAGTAGCAACTATTCCACCAAAAAAGCAGCCACCAAATGACGGTATGTTTGACATTTACCGTATAATAAAATTGGTTATACACAACTGGTATCTTTTTCTGATATCCTTTCCTCTCTCTTTAGGCTCAGTATATATTTATCACAGATACACTATACCCGTTTATAGTGCTTCAACAACAATTCTACTAAAGAGCTCTCAGGATCAAAGCATCTCCCAAACAAACCTTATTGAAGGCTTTGGCTTATCTCCTGAAGTAAGAAATATTGAAAACCAAACATTCATTATAAAATCGAAGAAGCTTGTCCGAAAAGCTATTGACCTTTTGGATTTTGGAGTGGAATACTATCGTGCAGGTCACTTGAAAGATGCCGAAATTTATCACAATGCTCCCTTTGTCGTTGAGTTTGATTCTTTGCACCCCCAAATCTTAAATGTCCCTATATACTTTACATGCGAAGGAAAAGACAAAATTAACATTGAGATTAGCAGCGAGGGAAGTTACACTCATATTTTTAAAACTAAGAAGAATGGTGGTATGAGCGGATCGGTAGAGTTTACCAAAACAGCCGTATGGAATGAACAGATTAAAACACCCCTATTTTCATTCAGATTAAGGAAACTTAGTGAATTGGTTTATGAACCCGGAAGCAGATACTACTTCAAATTTCGCAGTGATAACCAGGTAGCAAGCATTTTCAGAAGTAAGCTGAGTGTAAATTCAAACAGTGAGGGCTCATCCATTATGAATATCTCTGTCTCTGGGTCGTCTCCCGGTAAACTGATAAACTTCCTCGATAAGCTGAACATCGTAATCATGGAGAACAGCCTTGAAAGAAAAAACGACATGGCAACCCATACTATCACTTTTATTAACGAACAGCTAAAGAGTGTATCTGACACTCTTCAGACTGTTCAGAAAGAGCTATTGGAGTTTCGGAAGTCAAATCACTTTGTTGTTCCTGACGAATATTCGCAAATGATTACAAGCCGGTATTTTGAGAAAGAGAAAGAGTTGAATCTGTTAAGAATAAAAAAAGAGTATTTCCTCTACATTAAAACAAAACTTTCTGAAAACTCCAAATCGGAAGGTTTTATGATGCCTGCAGTTTCTGACGAATCAAACGGGATGGTAAACCAGCTTGTTATGCAGCTATTCACACTAAAGGAGGAGTATGAATCATTAAGCAGCAATGCCGAGAACACTAATCCTTACATAAATACACTATCCGGTAAGATTACTATTGCTGAAAACAATTTGCAGATTGCAATTAATCAGGTATTAAAAAATATTGAGCTACAGGAGAAAGAACTAAAAAGTGATTTAGCTAAAACAATTGGCGAAATCAAAACAATTCCCGACCTTGAAAGAGAGTATGCCGATATTGAAAGAAACTATAAACTAAATGATGCCATTTACACATTTCTTTTGCAAAAGCATTCTGAAAACCAAATAGCAAAAGCATCAAATACTCCCGACAACGAGGTTATCGACTCCCCGGCCATAAACGGGATAGTTTCATCCACCAAGAAAAACAACTACAGTAAAGCACTTTTATTGGCACTTCTTTTTCCGGTTGGAATAATAGTTCTGCGTGAAATGCTAAATACCAAAATTCGTTCAAAAGAGGATTTAGACCATCTACAAGACCAAATACCTATACTTGGAGTTATAATGCATAACAAGAGTGAATTTCAGGATGTCATTAATGACCAACCACACTCTGTAGTTAGTGAAGCCTTTCGCTCGTTACGAACAAAAATAAAGTTCATGGCCTGCGAAAACAGTTCGTGGGTAATTACCATAAGCAGTACAAATACCGGAGAGGGAAAAACCTTCTGTGCTCAAAATCTTGCTTCAGCCTTTAGTATCTCTGGTAAGAAAACAGTACTGTTAGGTTTTGACATGCGTAAACCAAGACTATCTGACCTGTTCAGCCTGACTAATCAAACAGGGTTAAGCAATTACCTCACTAATCAGACTGAGTTCGAAGATATCTGTTACGAAACAGACCATAAAAACTTCTTTATCATTCCTTCAGGAGCAATACCTCCAAACCCTTCGGAGCTTATCAGCAACAGTAAAACTGAAGAGCTGTTCAAAACCTTAAGAGAGCGATTTGATGTTATAATTGTCGACACTCCACCCGTCGGTTTGGTTTCTGATGCACGTATATTAATGGATTATGCCGACTGCCACCTCTACGTTGTGAGAACCAACTACACAAACAAGGCGCACATGGGTTACTCGCTAAACAACCTATTATTGGAAAACATAAATCACATGGGTATCATCCTAAACGATGTACCTCTGAAAGACAAAGGTTACGGATACTATTCCGCCGAGTACTATGGGTAGAATGCAATCATAATATCAAAATAGACATACTGTTAATACCGACCAAACACTCGACGTACATTTATTTCGAGAGTATTAAATATCATGCCGGCAAATCGTCCGATTAATTTAAATAGCCTCACAACTACTCCCCCCCTCTCCTCTCTTCGGAATATTTTTGATTCTACAATATCATACTTTTGCCTTATACCTTTGGCATTTTTTATCTGCTCCCAAATAATTCTGTAACTGTACGAACTCTTTTTATCCGCTGATATCCTGAAAAATTCAATTGCCATTGATATATCCTGTGCAAGCTTACTATCGCTTCTCCCTCCGAAAAAAACTTCTTCCTTTCCCATCAACAAATTGGTTATAGCTAAGATAAATTCAACAGGATAACCAACCTTCCATAATTCTACCCAATACCGGAAATCATCACTCTCAACATCTACTCTCTCCCTCTTACTAAAATATACAAAATCAGCCATCCAGCTCAACCTTATTCCACCCTGCCTAAAAGTGTTGTAAACATGTACCGACATATAGATAAATGTATGGGTGTACGATGGCCCCGGAAGATTGAAACTATTATTAGACCATACTATACTATTTTTGAAAACATCCTCCGGAGGAATATAGAATGATGATAGTTCAGCAATAAGCAAACGATGAATCTCCAATGGAGCACCTTTAAAATAGAGCATTGGCAGGTGATGATTGGCAGGGTGATCTTTATCTTCGGGGTTGGCAAGAGTTGCACCATTTGAGACAATTAAATCAAAAGCCTCTTTTGCAAGATGTTTTGGCACTAAAAGGTCAATATCACTCATAGGACGAAGGGGCAGTTCGTCGTACAGAAAAGAGGATAGCAATATCCCTTTCAAAAAAACCACCGGAATATCATTGTCGCGAAGCAACGAATTGAGGTGCTTAGCAGAGTTTGTCAGGTTTGTATTGAAGAGTAGTGTCTTGAGATACTCATTTTTTAATTTTGAGACAAAACTCTCTGAAAAATTACTCTTCTGCTCCCCTGTCAGTGATTTGTACAGCAGACCGGCAACTCCGTTTTGACCTGAATATTTGAGTAAATCATTCTCATCAACATTCTCAATCTCCAAAAATGAGCCACTATCCCTGAATATAGTTTCAACAACAAATCTTTCTGTAGATGAAAATTTGCTGTCGAACCAACTTCTGCTTATCCCATTTTTCATAATACCCAGCTACTGTTCACTTAAAAAACTGCGGAATCTTACTTATATTTTTTCTAACCAGAGTGTAGAGTCCTCCCATTCCATTCGACCTTAAAGCACGGATATCCTCTTTTGATTTCAAAACTATATTCGACAAGCTCTTATTACTTGCTCCACCCATCCTCATCTTCACAATCACTATGGGCAGATATAACAACTTGATATCCTCCTGCGTAAACAACCGCAATATATAATCATAATCAGCAGCTATTCTGTAGGTAGTATCAAAAAACCCTATTTTCTGAATAACATTGCGTCTTATATAAAGTGTAGGGTGAGGTGGCATCCAACCGTTTTTTAACAAATTAAGGTGAAACTTACAGCTTTTCCACCGGCGTATTACCTTGTCCGTATCAGTTGAATTTACATATTCAAGGTCGCCATAAAGAGCGTCCGGGGTTTGCACCTTCAGTGCTGACATAATTCTCTTCAGAGTATCTGCAGAAAAAAAAATATCATCAGCATGTAAAAACCCGACATAATCACCGGTTGCCTTTTTTAGTCCTCTGTTCATCGCATCATAAATACCACTATCAGAAGAGCTGGACCAGAAAGAGATTATCTCTTCGTACTCTTTAATAATATCCACCGTTTTATCAGTCGAACCACCATCAACTACAATATATTCAAGCTCTGCACACTTCTGCTCCATCACGCTTTTCAACGTATCGGCAATAGTATTTTCGCAATTATAAGTAACTGTAATAAGTGATATCTTCACGTATTCTATATTTATTCTTTACAAAAATTATCAATCATAACTTCTCGCCACCTTACCTGTAGAGTAACTCAACATCTTTTCGCAGAGCGTCAATTGCTTTTCTGAGAAGACGACTAACATCATTAGCACCATTTTCAATGATTGTTCGTCCCAACTCTATTGAGTTACTTTTAGGATTGACAGAGGCGGCACTTGTATTGATAAGCTTAAGAAGCTCAGTGCGAGATTGCTCAATTAATCTCCATGTTCTTGCCGGAACATAGATCTGCATTGCCAGGTTATGGTCAAACTCAGACCTAACTGCACGTAACAGCTGTGAGTGAAACTTAAGACTGGTTACTCCCTGCTTCTGCTCCCTGAGCACCAGGGCCTCAGGCATCACGCGTTCAAGCAGAAGGGTAAGCCTTTCGTATGCCTGAAGTTTTTGAGGAATAATCTCCTTTCTTACTCGTAAGAAATTCTCAAGCTTTTTCTCCTCCATCTCCTTTTTAAAAACCCACCTCACAATAAGCAGTAGAGGAATTACAATTATCAAGGCAATAATAATGCAATCAACATGATCTGAAATAAAAACCATTATTCAAGTGTTTTCGTTAAATTTGTCCCTAATCCTATTCATATTTAATTCAGACTTAAAAATATGAAAAATCTAATACCTACAACCATAAATAGGTTAAATAAATTAAACACACCATGAATCCACAGTTATCAAAGCTTGTATCTCAGCTCACCGAGTCGGAAACCATTGCAATGATCCGCAAAAGTAATGAACTAAGGGCAGAAGGTATTGATGTAATAAGCATGAGCCTTGGCGAACCGGACTTCCCCACCCCTCAGCACATAAAAGATGTAGCAAAGAGAGCTATTGATAATAACATATCTCACTACGCTCCCGTTGCCGGTTTTCCTGAGTTGAGAGAAGCGATTGTTAATAAATTCCAAAATGAGAACAGCCTTACCTATCAATCTGAAGATATAATGGTTTCCAACGGAGCCAAACACACCATCACTAATATCCTTATGGCTATACTCAACCCGGGCGACGAAGTTATTCTGCCCGCACCATATTGGGTAAGTTATCGTGAAATGGTTAAGCTGGCCGGAGGGATAAACAGAGTTGTTAAGGCTGGAATAGAGCAGGAGTTCAAAATCACCCCACAACAACTGGAGAATTCAATCACAAACAGAACAAAAATATTAATACTGAATTCACCATCTAACCCTTCAGGTGCAGTATATTCAAAGCAGGAGTTAACAGCTTTGGCTAAGATTATAGAAAGGCATCCTAACCTGTTTGTCATCTCTGATGAAGTTTATGAGCACATCATGTATGAAGGGGTGCACTTCAGTCTGGCACAGATAGATGATATAAAAACCCGGGTAATAGTTGTAAACAGTGTCTCGAAAAGCTATGCCATGACCGGATGGCGGATTGGATACATGGCCGGTCCGCCTTGGCTGGTAAAAGCATGCACAAACCTGCAAGGGCAAGTTACATCAGGAGCAAACTCCATTGCACAGATGGCTGCCATTGCAGCTCTAACAGGATCTGACGATGATACTGTGAAAATGAGAAATATATTCCGGGCACGCAGAGACAGGCTTATTGAAGGATTCAAAAGCATCAGTGGTCTGAAAGTGATGAATCCCCAAGGTGCATTCTATCTTTTCCCCGATGTAAGCACTCTCTTCAACAGAAAGTTTAACGATCGGTTGATTCGTAACTCTGAGGATTTAAGCTGGTATCTTCTTGAAGAGGCTCATGTTGCCACTGTTCCGGGCAGTGCATTCGGCTCTCCCGAATGTATCAGACTTTCCTACGCTACAAGTGATAAAAACATTGAAATTGCAATGAGACGAATTATTTCTAAAATAAAATAACCTTTTAGATTGTAAGACGTAATAGAGATGTCTAATTTTAATTATCAACAGCATGAATTGTGTTAAAACATTAAAACTTGTAAAAAAATCACAATACAGGGATAACAACACCACTTAATGGTTACTTTTGACAGCTTAAATA
>JALVBA010000343.1 GCA_027010905.1 Marinilabiliaceae bacterium | reverse complement strand
CAGATTGCACTTTCCATATAATTATAGATTAAGTTCGGTTGGATGATCTTCTCATACCTTCGGAGCTATCCAATCTCCCTAAATCTTCAATCACACTACAAGCACAATCTGAAAAAGGCCGAATAAAGTGCAATATATGAGGGAATGTATGGGGTTGCCTGCTTCCACTATTTCTTCTCACCCCCATGCCCCATCTCTGTGTGGAGAGGGGGAAGAAATGCTAGCCCAAAACGAAAGCGATAATTTCTTCAAAGGGAGTGAGGAATAGACCCAACTGCCGACTAATCTTACGGCTTAATTTGTCAAGTTATAATATACCCTTCCAAAATTTATAAGCACCTCAAAATAGTATTTAGCTCAAAATACTCTTTGAATATCTTATCATCTTTACTACTTTTAAAAACAAAAAATATTATGGGACTTTTTGACAAACTCAGGGGCGAATTTATTGACATTATTGAATGGACTGATGATTCGGGCAATACGATGGTTTACCGTTTCGAGCGGTATCAGAACGAAATTAAATACGATGCCAAGCTAACTGTACGTGAAGGGCAAGTTGCCGTATTCATTAATGAAGGGCAACTGGCTGACGTGTTCACACCGGGTATGTACGATCTTACAACCGAGAACCTACCTATTTTATCAACACTCAAAGGGTGGAAATATGGTTTCAACAGCCCCTTTAAAGCTGAGGTGTATTTTGTTAGCACACGAAATATAACCGATCAGAAGTGGGGCACTAAGAATGCCATCACTCTGTCAGATCAGCGATTTGGGATGTTGGAGATACGAGCTTTTGGAACTTATGTGATTAAGGTGAAGGATGCTCCTCTCTTCATTAAAGAGATTGTTGGTACTGACGGTCATTTTACAACCGAAGAGATATCTGAACAACTTCGCTCGATGATTGTAACACGCTTTACTGATGCTATTGGTGAGGCAAACCTACCTGTGGAGAACTACGCATCTAATGTTAATGAGATTTCAGATTATGTTCACTCTGTGATATCACCCGAGTTTGAAAAGTATGGTATTGGAGTAACCAAGTTCCTGATTGAGAATGTGTCGATGCCGGAGGAGATAAAGAAGGAGATTTTTGAGCTGAGCCGACTAAATGCCATCGACCTCGACAAACTGGCTAAGATGAAAGCAGCCAAAGCAATGGAGAAGGCAGCTGAGAATGAGAGCGGAACAGCCGGTGCCGGTATGGGTATGGGAATGGGTTTCGCCATGGCAAATCAGATGGGACAGGCTTTTACCGGAGGACAACATCCGCAACAACAGCCACAGGCAAGTCAGCCACAGACTCCTGCACCTCCACCAATCCCACCTGCACTAACCTTTTTTGTTGTGGTTAATGGTCAACAGGCAGGGCCCTACGATTTGAATGTTCTGAAACAGATGGCTATGCAAAATGAAATAAACAGGGATGTTTTGGTGTGGCGGGAAGGGATGGCCAACTGGCAGGCAGCCAGTCAGGTAAATGAGCTGAGCAGCGTATTCGGCAGTGTGCCTCCACCAATACCGGGAGAGTAATTGAAGATTTGATAATTTGAGAAATTGTTGAGTGTTTGGCTGATGTAAAAATAAAAATCAGAGAAAAAATCTATAATAGTTAAAAGATGACTGAAACCAGTACTGACAGTAACACTTTTGCATGTACTAACTGCGGTGCCGATTTGAAATATAAGCCCGGAACACAATTTTTAACCTGCGAATATTGCGGGGCAAAAAATGATATTCCTCAAATAGAGGGTGAGGTAGAAGAGTTGGACTTTTACAAATATCTAAAGGATAAATCGGACAAGGAGGAGCATGTAACTGCTTTATTTGTGAAGTGCGGAACATGTGGGGCTACGGCAACATTAGAGCCGAATGTAACCTCTGCAAAATGTCCTTACTGTACTTCGCCATTGGTTTTGGAAGATGCCAAAGATGAGTATGTGATTAAACCGAAGTCTTTACTGCCGTTCAAAATAACTAAAGATCAGGCTAAGGATGAGTTTAAGAAGTGGGTTAATAAGTTGTGGTTTGCCCCTAACGATCTGAAAAAAGCTATACTTAATCTCGACCAGTTTAAAGGAATTTACATTCCGTTTTGGACTTTCAATACGGATACAAGTACTGATTATACCGGGCAGTGTGGCGAGCACTACTACGTAACTGATTCGTACACTACCATCAAGTATGGTAAGAGTTTGACAAAAACCCGGCAGGTACAGAAAACTAGATGGTACTCTGTATCGGGCAGGGTTAACCATCTCTTTGATGATATTCTTACGGTTGCAACTCATTCACTTCCTGAGAAATATATCTACAGGTTGGAGCCGTGGGATTTGGAAAACCTTGTACCGTACGACAGAAATTATCTTAGCGGGTTTATTACCGAGAAGTATCAAGTAGAGTTGGATGAGGGATTTGATATTGCAAAAAAAATGGTAGACGAAGAGATTCGAGAGTTGGTCAGACGTGATATCGGTGGTGACGAGCAGAGGGTTATATCTTCAAATATAAGCTACAACAGTATAACCTTTAAGCATCTTCTGCTACCGATGTTTGTTAGTGCCTATTTCTTTAAAGATAAACTTTTTCTGTTTCTGATAAACGGACGGACAGGGGAAGTGCAGGGAGAGAGGCCATACAGTAAATGGAAAATCGGGCTTACTATTGCTGCCGGTATAGCCGTTATTGCTGCAATAGTATATATTTGAGGGTGAGAGTGAGGATTATGGCTAATTATTTCTCGTAGCACCTCAAAATAATATTTAGCCATAAAAATCAAAAACAACCTTTTCAGTAGAGTTTCTTATAAATATGTCGTAACTTTTTTGTGGTTTTGTATCAATACAAAAAAGAGAGACAATTCTAACAAACCCCCTATCTCATGAACTTCCTACGTTCAAACACATACTTAAATGCCTTTACGGAACTATTCTTTCCCCGTATCTGCTATGTATGTGGAGCGCATCTGTTCAGTAGTGAGCAAGAGGTTTGCAGACGATGCTTACGTAAACTTCCACGTACAGGCTTTGAATTGGTTGACGATAATCCGGTAAGTCAGATTTTCTGGGGAAGGGTGAAGCTGGAGAAGGCAACATCGTTGTACTACTACCGAAAAGGAGAGATTCTTCAGCAGCTGGTTCACAGGTTAAAGTATAAGGGAAACTATCAGATGGGGCAGGTGCTTGGGGTGCAGATGGGAAATGTTCTGACTCAGGCGGGATTTATGGTAGATATTGACATGATTATTCCTGTCCCCCTACATGAAAAGAGACTCAGGCAAAGGGGATATAATCAGAGTGACCATATTGCTATTGGTCTCTCGAAGGCTTCGGGAATTGAGGTTGTGAAAAATAGGTTGGTGCGTACTGTGCATACCGAATCACAAACACATAAAGGTCGTTTTGAAAGATGGGAGAATGTGGACAATATTTTTTCGGTTGTTAATCCGGAATTGTTGAACGGTAAACATATACTTATAATTGATGACGTGGTTACAACAGGTGCTACCATGGAGGCTTGTGTTCAGCCTCTGCTACAAAATGGTATAGCAAAAGTGAGTATTGCTACTGTTGGGTATGCTAATTATTAGCTGACGAGAATGTCTCCAAAATATCATCAACAGGGATATCAGAACAGAGGAAATGATCCTCGGGGCACTCTCTCTTACCTGTCATTCCGCATGGTCGGCAAGGTAGACTTCTTTTGGTTTCAATAACCATAGAATCGTCAGACAAAGGGGTAAATCCTAAGGCAGGAGTTGTAGAGCAGAAGATTGCTCTCACCGGAGCATTCACCGAAGAAGCAATATGTAAGGGTGCTGAGTCGTTAACAAAATTCATCGTTGCCCCTCTCATCAAAGCGGCCGATTCGAGAAAGGATAACTCTCCTGCCAGATTTGTGATGTTGCCTACCCTGCTTTTTTTAACTATATCATCACACCTTACTTTGTCACCGGGAGCCCCAAGTAGATAGATATCCGAATCTGACGGTAATTTCTGAATTAACTCTATCCATCTGTCAACGGGGAACTCTTTGGTGAAAAGTACTGAAGTGGGTGCAATACAGTAGTATGGATTGGTGGGCTCAACCTTTTTAAAATCTGCTACTGAAGGATATAGCTTTGGCATCTCAAATGAGCCGTCAGTAAACTCCTCAATTAATTTAAGATTTCTAATTACCTCATGCTCCGACTTGTCGGAGGTGTGATGAATGTTATGTTCTACCTTTCGGTTAAACATAAAAGAGAGAGGGTTTTTAGCATAGCCAACAGTCATCTTAGCCCCCGATAGAGTAGTGATAATTCCTGTAGTGAGATACCTTTGTACATTTACGGCTAAATCGTACTTCTGTTTTCTGATCTCTTTAATTATATGGATAAGATTTACATACTTCCTGTTATTCTTATCAAAAGAGAGTACCCTGTTAATTTTAGGGTTGTTGTCAATCAAACTCTCATGCCCTTTTTTCACTAAAATGTCGATACTCGATTCAGGGTAGAATCGATTAAGTTTCTCAATCAGAGGGGTGGTGAGAATAACATCTCCAATAAAGGCTGTCTGAATAATTAGGATACGATTAAACATAGCAACAAAATAATTATGCGAATCAAGGGTTGAAAAATGTATGAAAAAAGTTTAAAGGTGTGTAGAATTCAAGTTGTCATTTCCCGCTACTCAATCTCCTTAAGTTTTTTAAAATTGAGAATGCTCTGTCAACATCATCGTCATTTACAATTACTGTAAACTCGTTGGTGGTAGAAATAACCTCCTTAATATTTATCCCCTCCCAGGCAATTGCTTTCATAATATGGTAGTAAAAACCTGTCACCTGCACATTGCTGGTTGGTAGTTTCAGAGTAATTGCAGAGAGCTCTCCCTGTTTGTAGATGCACTCTTCATCCTTAAATTGCTCCTCCACCAGATTCTCAAAAGTAGAACTTACAACAAGATTCGATTCAAACACTCCCCGTACAAGAGTGTAAAAAACATCCTGCTGATTATTTATCTCCTGCATCACATGGGTGTGGCAATAAAAAATATTATTGCTATTTTTAAAAGTGTAATCTGTAAGGTTTGAACGAACAATAATATCACCCAAAGAGCTCAACAGCTTCTCCAGATTTTGACTTAGAGAGTAGTCCAGCTGAGGAATTAATCTGTTAAGTGCCATCACAATTGCTCCCATCTTCACCTTTTTGCCGGTTAGTTTCTCAACTATTGGTTTTATCTGCCTTGCAAGCGATGAGTTATTTAAAATACCCTCACAAAGAGCCTCTACAACAAACGGTTTAACTTTAATTACTTTCTCTACTGCCTGACTTACGGTTACCATACTAAAAAATATTTTACACAAAGATAGTAATGTTAAAAAACTAACATAGTGTTATGGTAATGT
>JALVBA010000342.1 GCA_027010905.1 Marinilabiliaceae bacterium | reverse complement strand
AACTTAACTCTCCAAAAGTTTCAAAACTTTATTAAAACTCTTGGAGAGTTAATATTACTAATAACTTTTTAAATAAAAAAGAGGAAGTCACAAATGTGCTTCCCCTTTTCTATTTTAATATTATAATTGTCTACTCAACCTCTTCGGTAGTCTCGTCAACCTTAACAAATTTGTCATACTCCTCTTTAGAGCCAACAATAATGTCCTTGTATTCGCGAAGTCCTGAACCGGCAGGTATTAAGTGACCACAAATAACATTCTCTTTCAAGCCTTCCAAAGTATCAACCTTACCCTGAATAGCAGCTTCGTTAAGAACCTTGGTAGTCTCCTGGAATGATGCTGCAGACATGAAACTCTTAGTTTGAAGAGCTGCACGTGTAATACCCTGCAATACCTGACTTGAAGTAGCAGGCACAGCTTCACGGGCAGTTACAATCTTCAAATCTTTACGTTTGAGTTGAGAGTTCTCGTCTCTTAACCTTCTTGCGGTAACAATCATTCCTGCTTTAAGTATTTCGGAATCTCCTGCATCCTCAACTACTTTCTTTCCCCAAATGTCATCATTCTCCTCCATAAAAACAATCTTATCAACAATCTGCTTTTCAAGGAATTTAGTATCACCTGAATCTGCGATTACTACTTTACGCATCATCTGACGAACAATAATCTCGAAGTGCTTATCGTTAATTTTCACACCCTGCAGGCGGTAAACATCCTGAACTTCGTTTACAATGTACTCCTGAACAGCTGTAGGCCCTTTAATTGCAAGGATATCAGCAGGTGTTGTTGCTCCATCGGAGAGAGGTGTACCGGCACGCACATAGTCGTTTCCCTGAACAAGTATCTGCTTTGAAAGATTAACAAGATACTTCTTCACCTGTCCATTTTTAGATGTAACGATAATCTCACGATTACCACGTTTTATCTTACCAAATGCAACCTCACCATCAATCTCCGATACAACAGCGGGGTTACTAGGATTACGAGCTTCGAACAACTCAGTTACTCTTGGTAGACCTCCGGTGATATCACCGGTTTTACCGGTAGCACGAGGAATCTTAGCAAGAATCTCACCCTGTTTCATCATATCTCCCTCGGCAACCGAAATACGGGCACCTACCGGAATATTGTAACTCTTTAGAACAGTACCTTTATCATTAAGAATACGTAAAGATGGGTTCTTCGTCTTATCTTTAGTCTCTATAATTACCTTCTCACGGAAACCTGTTTGTTCATCATACTCCTCCTTAAAAGTAACACCGTCAATAAGATTTTCAAAGGAAACCTTACCCGATTTCTCAGTAACAATAACAGCATTGTAAGGATCCCACTCACAAATCAAAGTGCCCTTTTTAATAATTGCACCATTTTTAACGTACAGATTAGCTCCATATGGAATAGGGTGAGTTGTTAAAGCAATCTTGGTGTTTTCATCAAGAATACGCAGTTCAGCCAAACGTCCAATTACAACATCAACTTTCTTACTACCTTCAGGTTTATGAGAAATTGTTCTTAATTCGTCAATCTCAACAATACCATCATGCTTAGAAGTAATATTACTTTCTGAAGTGATATTTGATGCAGTACCACCAACATGGAATGTACGAAGTGTCAACTGAGTACCCGGCTCACCGATTGACTGAGCAGCAATAACTCCAACAGCCTCACCTTTCTGAACCTTTCTACCTGTTGCGAGATTACGTCCATAACATTTGCCACAAACACCCCTCTTCGACTCGCAGGTAAGTACCGAACGAATCTCAACACTCTCGATAGGCGACTCTTCAATAACCTGAGCAGTCTCTTCCGAAATCTCCTCACCCGACTTAATAATCAATTCACCTGTATTTGGGTGATAGATATCGTGAACACAAACGCGACCCAATATTCTCTCACCAAGTGAAACAACAGTATCTTCGTTATTCTTAATTGCAGTAGCAGTTAGTCCTCTAAGAGTTCCACAGTCTTGCTCCAGAATAACAACATCCTGTGACACATCAACTAAACGACGAGTAAGATAACCCGCATCAGCTGTTTTCAGGGCTGTATCAGCCAAACCTTTACGAGCACCGTGAGTAGAGATAAAGTACTCTAACACCGACAATCCCTCTTTAAAGTTTGAAAGAATAGGATTCTCAATAATCTGTCCACCTTCGGCACCGGATTTTTGTGGTTTTGCCATCAATCCCCTCATACCTGAAAGCTGACGAATCTGCTCTTTCGACCCCCTGGCACCGGAGTCAAGCATCATATAAACTGAGTTAAAGCCTTGCTGATCTTCACTCAACTGAGTCATTAATGTTTGTGTTAAACGTGCATTTACATGTGTCCAGATATCAATAATCTGATTATATCTCTCGTTATTGGTAATCAATCCCATGTTGTAGTTGTTCAACACCTTTTCAACTTCATCATAGCCACCTTTAACCAATTTATCTTTGGCAGCAGGAATAATCACATCCTCAAGATTAAATGATAATCCGCCTTCGAAAGCCATTCTGTAACCAAGATTTTTTATATCATCAAGGAAATCGGCTGTACGAGGAATACCACAAATCTTTTGAACATTACCAATAATATCTCTTAAAGATTTTTTTGTAAGAAGAGTGTTGATATAACCAACCTCTTCAGGAACATTCTTATTGAACAAAATACGACCTACAGTAGTCTCAATAAGTTGAAGCTCTCGCTCACCCTGCTCATTAATATCATAAGTTCGTACCTTAACCTGACTATGGATGTCAACACGACCTTCGTTGTAAGCAATCTCAGCCTCCTGTGGAGAGTAGAATATCAACCCTTCACCTCGGGCTTTAGAACGTGCTTTAGTCATGTAGTACAATCCAAGTACCATATCCTGCGAAGGAACGGTAATAGGAGCTCCGTTAGCAGGGTTCAGAATGTTTTGAGACGCAAGCATAAGCATCTGAGTCTCCAGAATTGCAGCATTACCTAACGGAAGGTGAACAGCCATCTGGTCACCATCAAAGTCAGCATTAAATGCAGCACAAGCAAGAGGATGTAGCTGAATAGCTTTCCCTTCAATCAGCTTTGGTTGAAAAGCCTGAATACCCAAACGGTGCAGAGTAGGAGCACGGTTTAACATTACCGGATGGCCTCTAAGAATATTCTCAAGAATATCCCAAACAATAGGATCTTTTCTATCAACGATCTTCTTGGCCGATTTAACTGTTTTAACTATACCTCTTTCAATCATCTTACGAATAATAAAAGGCTTGTATAGCTCAGCAGCCATTCCTTTTGGAATACCACACTCGTGCATCCTTAATTCAGGACCAACAACAATTACCGAACGTGCCGAATAGTCAACCCTTTTACCAAGCAGGTTTTGACGAAAACGTCCCTGCTTACCTTTCAGACTGTCACTAAGCGATTTCAAAGGACGGTTCGAGTCGGTCTTAACCGCATTCGATTTCCTTGAGTTATCAAACAGTGAATCGACAGCTTCCTGAAGCATTCTCTTCTCGTTACGAAGGATTACTTCGGGGGCTTTTATCTCAATAAGTCTTTTTAATCTGTTGTTACGTATGATTACCCTACGATACAAATCGTTAAGGTCAGATGTAGCAAAACGACCACCATCAAGAGGAACCAAAGGTCTCAACTCAGGTGGAATAACAGGTACAACCTTTACAATCATCCATTCAGGTCGGTTAATACCTTTTGATTTACGGAACGACTCAACAACACCCAAACGTTTTAGTGCTTCATTCTTACGTTGTTGCGAAGTTTCGGTATTCGCTTTGTGTCTTAAATCGTAAGAGAGCTCATCTAACTTAATACGCGATAAGAGCATTGCAATAGCATCAGCTCCCATTCCGGCAATAAACTTATTTGGATCATCATCATCAAGATGCTGATTATCCTTTGGAAGAGTCTCCAAAATATCAAGATACTCTTCCTCTGTTAAGAAGTCCATTTTGTTGATACCATCATCAGCTTTGATACCCGGTTCAATAACCACATATCTTTCGTAATAGATAATTGTATCAAGTTTCTTTGTAGGTAATCCGAGAAGATAACCTATTTTATTTGGCAGTGATTTAAAGTACCAAATGTGTGCGACTGGAACAACAAGTTGAATGTGTCCCATACGTTCGCGACGTACCTTCTTCTCAGTTACTTCTACACCACATCTGTCACAAACAATGCCACGATAGCGGATACGCTTATATTTACCACAATGACATTCATAATCCTTTACAGGCCCGAAAATTCTTTCACA
Organism: Marinilabiliaceae bacterium; assembly: GCA_027010905.1. Lineage (GTDB taxonomy): Bacteria > Bacteroidota > Bacteroidia > Bacteroidales > Marinilabiliaceae > JAADEM01. The sequence continues at coordinate 10,855 of JALVBA010000342.1, read as the reverse complement.
GAATAATCCGTCGCGTTCAGGTTTATAAGTACGGTAGTTAATCGTCTCCGGTTTAAGAACTTCGCCGCTTGACATCTCCAAAATCTCTTCCGGAGATGATAGTCCAATTGTTATCTTAGTGAAGTTCCCTTTGTTTTTCTGATCTCTTCTGAAAGCCATATAGAGTCGAATAAAATATTTTAACAATGACAAAAAGTAAATATTGCAAAAGCAATATTTACTTTATAAATCTTAATCCAGGTTTATGCTCAAACCTAATCCTCGCATCTCATGCAGCAATACATTCAGCGACTCAGGAATGCCGGGTTGTGGCATTGAATCACCTTTAACAATTGCCTCGTATGCCTTGGCACGTCCGATAACATCATCAGACTTAATAGTAAGAATCTCCTGCAGAACATTGGAAGCTCCAAAGGCCTCAAGAGCCCATACCTCCATCTCTCCAAATCTCTGACCACCAAACTGAGCCTTACCTCCAAGAGGTTGCTGAGTAATAAGTGAGTATGGTCCAATAGACCTTGCGTGCATCTTGTCCTCAACCATGTGTCCCAGTTTCAACATGTAGATTACTCCAACAGTTGCAGGCTGGTGAAATTTCTTACCGGTACCACCATCATAAAGATAAGTTTTACCAAAGTGAGGAATTCCGGCTTTATCGGTGTATCCCTTGAGGTCTTCAAGTTTAGCACCATCAAAAATAGGAGTTGCAAATTTCACACCCAGGACCCTACCTGCCCATCCCAAAACAGTTTCATAAATCTGTCCGAGGTTCATTCTTGAAGGCACACCCAGAGGGTTCAAAACAATATCCACAGGTGTTCCGTCCTCAAGGAACGGCATATCTTCAGCACGTACAATACGGGAAACAATACCTTTGTTTCCATGCCGTCCAGCCATCTTATCACCAACAGTTATCTTACGTTTCTTGGCAATATAAACTTTAGCAAGCTTAATAATACCTGCTGGAAGTTCATCTCCAATTGTTATATTGTACTTCTGACGTTTCTCTTTTGATTCTTGTTCCTTATATTTCATCCTATAGTTATGGATAACCTTCTGAATAAGCTCATTATTCCCTTTGTCGGTTGTCCATTTGTTAGGATTAACATCAATATAGTTGATCTCATTCAGGATTTTCAGTGTGAATTTAGTTCCCTTAGGTACTATTTCACCACTATAGTAATCCTTAACTCCCTGAGATGTTTTACCATTAATAAGAGAGAAGAGTTTATCTACCAATATACCTTTTAACTCTTCTGTGGACTGAACAAATCCCTCATCAATCTTAGCTAACAAAGCTTTCTCGGCAGCTCTTGAATTCTTCTCCTTTACGTTTCTTGAAAATAGTTTCTTCTCAATAACAACACCCTTTAGTGATGGAGAAGCTTTAAGCGAAGCATCTTTAACGTCGCCGGCTTTTTCACCAAAAATTGCTCTAAGAAGTTTCTCTTCAGGAGTAGGATCACTTTCACCTTTAGGTGTGATTTTACCAATTAGTATATCACCCGGCTCAATATGAGCACCTACTCTAATCAACCCATGCTCATCAAGGTCTTTTGTAGCTTCCTCACTAACATTTGGTATGTCGGATGTAAGCTCTTCAAGTCCCCGTTTGGTATCTCTTACTTCAAGAGAGTACTCATCTATATGAACAGACGTAAATACATCATTCCTTACTACCTCCTCAGAGATAACTATAGCATCCTCAAAATTATAGCCTTTCCAAGGCATAAATGCCACTTTAAGATTACGTCCAAGTCCAAGCTCACCTTTCTGAGTAGAGTAACCCTCGGTAAGAATCTGACCAGCTACAACCTTGTCACCTTTAGCAATCATCGGACGCAGGTCGATACATGTACTCTGGTTTGTCTTCTGAAACTTAGGAAGTTTATACCTCTTAGTATCATTTTCAAAACTTACAAAACGTTCCCTGTCTGTAAGGTCATATCTGATAACTATCTCGTCAGCATCAACATACTCAATAACACCATCACCTTCAGCGGTAATATGAGTCCTTGAGTCCTGAATTAAACGACCTTCAAGACCTGTTCCAACAATTGGTGATTCAGGTTGTAACAGTGGTACAGCCTGACGCATCATGTTAGATCCCATCAAAGCACGGTTAGCATCATCATGTTCGAGGAAAGGAATAAGTGATGCAGCAACAGAAGCAATTTGGTTAGGTGCAACATCCATCAAGGCAACATCATCCTTCTCAACCACCGGAAAATCGCCATCATGACGTGCTTTCACGCGTACTTTAACAAACAGTCCTTCATCAGTTAGAGGAGCGTTCGCCTGAGCAATAATTATATTCTCTTCCTCCTCAGCTGTCAGATAGTTAATACCCTCATTAGTTAAATCTACTTTTCCACCTTCCGTTTTTCTATAGGGTGTTTCGATAAAACCAAGATCATTAATCTTAGCAAAAACACACAAAGAAGATATCAGACCAATATTTGGCCCCTCAGGTGTCTCAATAGGACACAGTCGCCCGTAGTGAGTATAGTGCACATCACGAACCTCAAAACCTGCTCTTTCACGAGACAGACCTCCCGGTCCTAAAGCTGACATACGTCGTTTATGGGTAATCTCAGCCAACGGATTGGTCTGATCCATAAATTGCGACAGGGCATTAGTTCCAAAGAAACTATTAATAACCGATGACAGAGTTTTACTATTAATAAGGTCAACAGGAGTAAATACCTCGTTATCACGAACGTTCATACGCTCACGAATTGTTCTAGACATACGAGCCAAACCAACAGCGAATTGATTTCCTAATTGCTCACCAACAGTACGTACTCTACGATTACTTAAGTGGTCGATATCATCAACATCAATCTTGGCATTAATAAGTTCAATAAGATATTTGATAATTTCAATAATATCCTCTTTCGTTAATACCTTAGTATCGATATCGGTATTAAGGTTCAGTTTTTTATTTATTCTATAACGTCCAACATCACCCAAATCGTAACGCTTGTCTGAAAAGAAGAGTTTATCAATAACGTCACGCGCCGTACCTTCATCAGGTGGCTCAGCGTTACGCAGTTGTCTGTAGATATGAACAACAGCCTCTTTTTCAGAGTTACAAGGGTCTTTTTGAAGTGTGTTATATATTATTTCGTAATCGGAAAGATTTTTGTCCTCCTTATGCAAAAGAATAGTTTTTGCACCTGAGTCAACAATCTGCTCCAAATGAGTTTCTTCAATAACAGTCTCCCTGTCAATAATCACTTCGTTACGCTCAATAGATACAACTTCACCGGTATCCTCATCAACGAAATCCTCAATCCAGGATTTCAGAACACGAGCTGCAAGTTTGCGACCAACAATTTTCTTCAGATTAGTTTTATTAACCTTAACTTCATCAGCAAGGTTAAAAATCTCAAGAATATCCTTATCCCCTTCATACCCTATGGCGCGAAGAAGTGTAGTAACAGGTAATTTCTTTTTACGATCGATATAAGCATACATAACACTGTTAATGTCTGTAGCAAATTCAATCCATGAACCTTTAAAAGGAATTATTCGTGCAGAATAGAGTTTTGTTCCATTGGCATGAATACTTTTACCAAAGAACACACCGGGTGAACGGTGAAGCTGTGATACAACAACACGTTCGGCACCGTTAATAATAAAACTTCCTTTATCGGTCATATATGGTATTGTACCCAAATATACATCCTGAACAACTGTATCAAAGTCTTCATGTTCAGGATCGGTACAGTACAACTTAAGTTTTGCCTTAAGTGGCACGCTATAGGTTAATCCACGCTCAATACTTTCCTGTAGAGAGTAACGAGGAGGATCAACAGAATAGTCAAGGAATTCAAGCACGAAATTGTTCCGAGTATCTGAAATAGGAAAATTATCGTTGAATACCTGATTTAATTTCTCTAGTTTCCGTTCTTCCAGCGTTGAACCCAACTGAAAAAATTCACGGAAAGACTTCACTTGCACCTCCAGTAAATCCGGGTATCTAAGCTGGTTCTTTATTGATGCAAAACTTATTCTTTCGGCAGTGTTTGGAGTCATCTATAAACAAATTAGTTGAACTTAAAATTATAAAAGCACAAAAAGGTTTAAGAGTCCAAACGGACTCTTAAACCATATCCTATAAGAGGATTGATGAGATTACTTAAGTTCAACTTCCGCTCCTGCTTCTTCTAATTGAGTTTTTAGTGCTTCAGCTTCTTCCTTAGAGATTTTCTCTTTGATTGCAGTAGGAGCTTGATCTACAAGTCCTTTTGCATCCTTAAGACCTACACCAGTCATCTCTTTTACTAATTTCACGATTGCCAATTTAGAACCACCCGGTGCTTTCAGAATTACATCAAATTCTGTTTGCTCTGCAGCAGCTTCTTCGCCACCAGCAGCAGGTCCGGCCACAGCTACTGCGGCAGCAGCAGGCTCGATTCCATATTCATCTTTTAATATTCCAGCAAGTTCGTTAACATCTTTAACAGTCAAATTAACCAATTCTTCTGCAAGCTTTTTGATATCTGCCATTTTTCTATAAATTAATTGTGTTTTTACTTCTTTTATTCTTTTTCTCCTAAAGTCTCTAAAATACCATGAATGGTTGAGCCACCCGATTGAAGGGCTAAAACAACATTCTTCATTGGTGATTGTAACAATCCGATAACATCTCCTATCAACTCTTCCTTAGATTTGATAGAGACTAATGTATCCAACTGGTTTTCGCCGATATACATCGACTCTTCAACAAAAGCACCCTTAAATACAGGTTTCTTATGTTTTTTAGCAAACTCTTTAATGAGTTTGGCTGGTACATTTCCGGTGTTACTGAAAAGCACGGTTGACGAGCCTTTCAAAATTGAGTAAATCTCCGCATAATCTGTTTCGCTTTGGTCTAAGGCTTTTTGAAATATTGTGTTTTTCACAACCATCATTTTCACCTCTTTTGAAAAGCATAATCTACGCAGGTCACTAGTAGCTCCGGCATCAAGGCCAGCAGTGTCAGTCACATAAAAGTGATTAAAATCACTTACATTAGCAGCAAGGCTCTCTAAAATGGTACTCTTATTCTCTTTTTTCATGTTTCCAAATATTCTTTAATGATTAAACATTAAGCCTCTAACGACTTTGGTTCAACATGAATACCAGGGCTCATGGTACTTGATAGATAAACGCTCTTCACGTAGGTGCCTTTAGCCGATGAAGGTTTAAGTTTCAAAATTGTGTTAAAAAACTCCTGAGCATTCTCCTGAATTTTTTCAGCACTAAAAGATGCTTTACCAATTGCAGTATGCACAATTCCGTAACGATCTACTTTGAAATCAATCTTACCAGCCTTCACTTCATTTACTGCTTTCCCAATATCCATGGTAACAGTACCACTCTTTGGATTAGGCATTAAACCGCGAGGGCCTAAGATACGGCCTAATTGACCAACTTTGGCCATTACACTGGGCATTGTAATAATTACATCTACATCAGTCCAGCCGCCCTTAATCTTCTCAACATACTCCTCTAATCCAACATAATCGGCACCAGCAGCTTTTGCCTCCTCAACTTTCTCAGGAGTACAAAGCACCAATACACGTATTACTTTACCAGTTCCGTGAGGTAAAGTAACAATACCCCTTACCATTTGATTTGCTTTTCTTGGATCAACTCCAAGACGCACATCCATATCAATAGAGGCATCAAATTTAGTTGTGGTAATTTCCTTAACTAATTTTGCTGCTTCTTCGACAGAGTAAAGCTTATCGGCTTCGATTTTCGCTAATGCTAACTTTTTATTTTTTGTTAGTTTCGTCATTTTTGCAAAAAGGTATTAATTTAATTATTATCAGGGAAATCACCTGAAACAGTAATCCCCATACTTCTGGCAGTACCAGCAATCATCCTCATTGCAGATTCTACAGTAAAACAATTCAAATCAGCCATTTTATCTTCTGCTATCACCTTAAGTTGATCCCATGATACTGACCCAACCTTATTACGGTTTGGTTCAGGCGATCCACTTTTCAGTTTAGCAGCTTCTAAAACTTGAACTGATGCAGGAGGTGTTTTAATAACAAAATCAAATGATTTGTCTTTATACACCGAGATAACAACAGGTAAAACCTTACCGGCTTTCTCCTGAGTCCTGGCATTGAATTGCTTGCAGAACTCCATGATATTCACACCCTTAGCACCTAAAGCAGGTCCCACAGGGGGTGACGGATTTGCAGCACCACCTCTAATCTGAAGTTTGATAAAAGTTTCTACTTCTTTAGCCATTGTAGCAATTCGTATTAATAAATAATTGTATATAAAAGAAATGTATATTACGCTTGTAGGGATAAATAAAATTTATCTAGTTGGAAGCATTTCTACTAAGCGTTTTTCTACTCTTTTTCCACTTGCATAAAGCTCAATTCAAGAGGTGTCTTCCTCCCGAATATCTTAACCATCACTTTCAGCTTTTTCTTCTCTTCATTAACCTCTTCAATAGTTCCGTTAAATCCGTTGAAAGGACCATCAATCACTTTAACTGTCTCACCCACAAAGAAAGGTACATTTATTTCTTCGTCTGTTTCGTTTAGCTCATCCACTTTACCCAAAATTCTGTTCACCTCAGACATCCGGAGTGGAGTAGGTTCATTCTTGTTATCTGTTAAGAAACCAATAACATTTGTTATCCCTTTCAGGATATGAGGTATTTCACCAACCAATGCTGCTTCAATAATAACATAGCCGGGCAGATAGTTCCTCTCCTTGCTTACTTTTTTTCCTTTACGGATTTGGTAAACTTTTTCGGTAGGAATCAAAATCTGTCCTACATAGTCCTGCAAATCAAGGCGTGGAATTTCACTCTCAATATACTCCTTCACTTTCTTCTCTTTCCCGCCTATTGCACGAAGTACGTACCATTTTTTAACAACATCAGCCATTACAAACTACCTCTTTAAAGATTAGTACAGTTTTTCGTAAACCCAACCAAGGACATTTTCAAATGAGATGTCCATAGCAAAAATAATAGCTGAAATAATAACAGAAGCAATCATAACAACAATTGCACTATTAGTTAACTCCGACCAGGTAGGCCAAGAAGTTTTATTGACTAACTCATTATGTACATCTTTCAGATAAGTTTTTATCTTCATCTTTTCTCTTTCATTAATTTACCAATTTCATTATAAAACCGGCTCAACAAAGCACGGGAGGAGCGACTCGAACGCCCGACACCTGGTTTTGGAGACCAGTGCTCTACCAACTGAGCTACACCCGTATTCTTAAATAAGACCGGAAGTTAACTTCCGGTCTTAGTATATTTAGAATATTGTGTTCTAACTACTAAAGAATCTCAGTTACCTGACCGGCACCAACCGTTCTTCCTCCTTCACGAATAGCGAAACGAAGACCAAGGTTTACAGCAACAGGATAAATTAACTCTACAGTAATTGTAACGTTATCACCAGGCATAACCATTTCAGTTCCCTCTGGAAGAGTTATCTCCCCGGTTACATCTAATGTACGAATATAGAACTGAGGACGATATTTATTGTGGAAAGGAGTGTGGCGTCCACCCTCTTCTTTCTTCAATACATAAATCTCAGCTTTTACTTTAGTGTGAGGTGTGATTGAACCTTGAGCGGCCAATACCATACCACGCTTAATCTCTTTCTTATCGATACCACGAAGTAACAGACCAACGTTATCACCTGCTTCACCGCGATCAAGAATCTTACGGAACATCTCAACACCTGTACATACAGTCTTCTTACCTTCAGCACCAAGGCCGATGATTTGAATCTCGTCACCAGAGTTAACAACACCGGTTTCGATACGTCCTGTAGCAACAGTACCACGACCTGTGATTGAGAATACATCCTCAACAGGCATTAGGAATGGTTTTTCAACGTCACGAGGAGGAAGTGGAATCCACTCATCAACAGCCGCCATAAGCTCCATTACTTTTTCTTCCCACTTCTCTTCACCGTTCAATGCTCCAAGAGCAGAACCCTGAATAATAGGAGTATTGTCACCGTCGAAATCGTAGAAGCTTAACAGGTCACGAAGTTCCATGTCAACAAGCTCTAAAAGCTCCTCATCATCAACCATGTCAACCTTGTTCATAAAAACAACGATTTTGGGTACGTTTACCTGACGAGCTAAAAGAATATGCTCTCTGGTCTGAGGCATAGGGCCATCAGTAGCAGCACAAACCAATATAGCACCGTCCATCTGGGCAGCACCTGTTACCATATTCTTCACGTAGTCAGCGTGACCCGGACAGTCAACGTGAGCGTAGTGACGATTTTCAGTCTCGTACTCAACGTGAGCAGTGTTAATAGTAATTCCCCTTTCCTTTTCCTCTGGGGCATTGTCGATAGAATCAAATTCCTTTATTTCAGACAAACCTTTTTTAGCCAAAACCATAGTGATGGCAGCAGTAAGGGTGGTTTTACCATGGTCAACGTGACCAATGGTACCAATATTAACGTGAGGCTTCGTCCTTTGAAATGTTTCTTTAGCCATAACTCGAAATATTAGACAAATTTAGTTATAAATAGATCGTAAAAAATACAAAAAAAAATGAGCCAATGATGGGATTTGAACCCATGACCTCTTCCTTACCAAGGAAACGCTCTACCCCTGAGCTACATCGGCAAGAAAATTGAGCGAGAGACGGGGGTCAAACCCGCGACCCTCAGCTTGGAAGGCTGATGCTCTATCAACTGAGCTACTCTCGCATTCAAGCCCTTTCATTCAACTGGCAATCATCATTACCATGCTGCTTTTTTCAATTGTGGGTATAAACCCTCAAAAAAAATGAAAGATTACAAAGTTAATCATTTTTATTTTAAAATATTAATTTTAACATCTCAACATTCAAAAATAAAAACCGGGGTAACAAATTACTCAAATAACCGCATTAACAATGCATTTATTGCTTAAATTTTTATTCAACAAATAAACCGTTGTTTAAGTTGAATTGTGGGGAGAGCAGGATTCGAACCTACGAAGGCGAAAGCCAGCGGAGTTACAGTCCGCCCCAGTTGGCCACTTTGGTATCTCCCCAAATTATTCAATATGCTATTACACACAAAAAATAAATTCTCTTTAGAACTTATCTCACTTTCACCTCAATTTAATAGGCTGATTATTTGTCAATCAGCCTATTAAATAGTGTCCACTTTAAGAGAATTTCTCAAAAACGGTTTGCAAATTTATAATTTTATTTCCAATATAACAAAGATTGCTATTTTTTTTTAGATTTATTTTGTTCTCACTTTCTCTTTCCATTTCAGCAACTGTTTTCTAAGGGCATCATAGGCCAAATCAACAGCCTCTTCAAAAGTCCTTGTTTGCTTTTTTGAGAATAGTTCACCTCCCGGCAGTTTCAATCTAATCTCTGCAATTTTGTTGTCTGAAGATTCAGATTTGTCCAACTTAAGAATCACCTCAGCTTTAACAATTCCATCGAAAAAGTGTTCCAGTTTAGAAACTTTTTGCTCAGTAAACTGAGTCAAATGTTCTGATGCAGTAAAGCGCACAGATTGAACAGTAATATTCATAATCAGTCCTCCATCTATTTTAAGCTCTGGGATGAGCTTGTTTGTAAATACTATTTAATTTCTCAAAACTATTATGGGTATAAATCTCCGTAGCAGATAAATTGGCATGCCCCAATAGTTCTTTTATCGCATTCAAGTCAGCCCCATGGTTTAATAATGCCGTTGCAAAAGTATGCCTAATAACATGTGGGCTCTTTTTCTTAATTGTTGACACCAAAGCCAAATAGCGATTCACTACTCTGTAAATCAGCTTTGGATATACCGGTTTTCCTTTTGATGTAAGAATCAATATATCTGATTCAGCATTTGGGAATGTCTCCTCTCGGGCAGACAGGTATTGAGCAATATCTCTTTTCAGCTCCGTGTAATATGGAATTAAACGCTCTTTATTACGCTTTCCCAGAACCTTAATTAGTCTCTGCCCAGTATCAATATCGTACAGGCTAAGGTTGACCATTTCGGACAGCCGCATACCTGTAGCGTAGAGAAGTGAAATTATAAATTTATCCCTAATACCGTTAAAGTCGTTACCAAAAGGAACAACGTCGAGAAGTTCGTCCATCTCTTTCTCCTTAACAAAAACAGGAAGACGCTTAGGTTTTTTCGGAACCACAACTCCTTCTACCGGATTTGATTCAAGAATTTGCTCACGCAAAAGATAACGAAAAAAAGATTTTAACGCAGAAATCTTTCGATGTATAGTAACAGGTACTTTACCTTCATTCAGTTGTAACACCATCCATTTCCTGATGGTCTTAGAAGATACATTATCCCACCGGATAATATTTTCAGATTTGAGGAAAGAACAGAACTGATCTAAGTCGCATTTATACGTAACTATAGTATAGTGCGAGTATCGCCGTTCGTATTCGAGATATTTATAAAAAGATGATATATATTGCATTAACTGAAAACGTCTTTGTTTTATACTACTCCTTAACGAATATACGAAAAATAGTGTAAAACAAAGACGTTTTAAGAAAATTTATTCTTCCTCTAGCTGCAATTTTTGAACATAAACAGCATGTTTAATTTCTTCTCTTCTTTTAACAGACGGTTTCATAAATGCCTGACGACCGCGCAACTCCCTCATTGCTCCTGTCTTCTCGAATTTTCTTTTAAATCTTTTTAAGGCTCTCTCAATATTTTCGCCTTCTTTTACCGGAATAATAATCATATCAGTTATTTTGTAAAAATTTCATTTTTTATCGAGCCGCAAAATTAATTATTAATTACGAAAAAATCAATTCATTATAAAAAAAATGAGCAATATTCATTTTTTATTTTGCTTTTCTTTCTCAACAGTCAGATATACAGAC
>JALVBA010000341.1 GCA_027010905.1 Marinilabiliaceae bacterium | reverse complement strand
TATACAGACAGTTTATTTTTCAGTATTGGTTCAACTTCCTCAGAAGAGAGTAACTCATCAACACTTTTTATTGTGCCATTCTCTTTTCGGTACTCTACAATTGCCTTTGCCAAGTAAAAATTGATGTAAGGATGTCTCTTTAAACGGCGTAAAGATACTCTATTAATATCTATTTTACTTATCGCTATCGAATCAACTGATAAGTAACTTCTGTTTTCATCGATAATATTTGCAGGCATACCGTATACCTCTTTAAGCTGCTCAACACTATAAAACCCACCCAGTGCCTTTCGGTACAAAACAATACGTGATGACAGAATAGCTCCAATACCCTTCAGCACAGCAAACTCAGCTGTGTCAGCACTGTTTATCTCAATAACAAACTGCTCTTCCAGTTTGGCTTTCTTGCTTCTATACTCTTTCGCAAAAGAGGTATCTCCCGTATACAGTCTCTCTTGTCTGTTTCGCCCAACATAACCCCGGTCATACTCTCTTTTTCCCGAACCATCATTGCTAAATTTCACATAGGGATTAAGTGTAGCTGTCAGAGTTGAATCTAGGGAATAGATTTTCCGAATATCTTCACTAACTCTGAACCTGCTTCCACTCTCCCGGTATTTCAACCAATTAATTAAAGCATCCCCCTTTACTCCAAGTTTCTGAAGATTTGAAATAGACACACTGTTGGGGTCGAAAAAGAAGAGTGACTCAGGCTTTGAGACGGCTTCAACTGAATTAATTGTATTAACCGAATCAATCCAGTCCATGATATCTTTATCGGCTTCTACTCCCTCCTGTCGGTTGGGAGAAAATAGGAATGGTGTGAGAAAGTAGAATACAATCAAGGAGATAAGAATTGTTGATAAAACAACAAACCCTTTCTGTTCTCTTTTACTTAATGCCAGCCAATCCTTCCACATATCGTTGTTGATTAGAAATAACCAAGGCCAATACCAACACTACGGAAATCAGGTCTTCAGAACTCCTATTCCGTATAAAAAGACTATTGCAATTGCAATTGGAGCAACAAATTTTACAAGGAACATAAATGTAGACAACATCTTTTCTGAAACAGCTCCCCCGCGTTCCAACTCCTCTCTGACTCTCCTCTTTTTGTAGTACCAACCAATAAACAGTGAGACAAACAGTCCACCAAGAGGCAGTAACATATTTGCAGAAATCTTATCCATTAAATCAAAGAGATTGAGGCCAAACAGGGTGTACGAATCAAGCACTCCCATCGACAAGGAACATAACGCACCCAAAAGAGAGATTACTGTAGCCGCAATAACTGTGGCTGTCTTTCTTTTCATCTTCAGCTCCTCTTTCATATATGCCACAACAACTTCGAGAATTGAAATTGAAGATGTAATTGCTGCAACCGAGAGTAAAATAAAAAAGAGAATTGAGAAGATGTATCCTCCGGGCATCTGATGAAAAACATTAGGAAGTGTAACAAACACTAATCCTGCTCCCTTATCCGGCTCGACACCAAAAGCAAAAACAGCCGGAAAAATTGCAACTCCGGCAAGAATGGCAATTACTGTATCAGCAACAATTACACTAACAGCCGTTTTGACCAGATTATTATCAGGTTTGATGTACGACCCATAAGTTATTAATGTACCCATACCCAAACTCAATGTAAAAAAAGCATGACCAAGAGCACTTAAAACGCCCTCAGTTGTTAGTTTAGAGAAGTCAGGTTTAAACAGAAAGGCAACTCCTTTACCGGCACCGGATAGGGTTAATGACTTTACTACCAAAGCAACTAAAATAACCACCAGAAGAGGCATTAATATTTTTGAGAACTTCTCTATTCCTTTATGCACACCGGCAATTACGATTATTGCAGTGGCCGCCATAAAACTAAGCTGAAGCAGAACAGGTTTAAAGGGAGACGCTATCAGATTGGTAAAGAGGGACTCTATCTCCTGCGGACTTCTGCTTGCAAAACCATCTTTAATGGAAAGGATTATATATTGAACACTCCATCCGGCAACAACACCATAAAAAGAGAGAATCATAATTGCTGCTCCAACACCTAATACTCCAATATATTTCCACGGTGTATTTGGTGCCAACACCTTAAATGCCCCTATCGTATTTCGTTTTGAGCCCCTTCCAATCATAAACTC
>JALVBA010000340.1 GCA_027010905.1 Marinilabiliaceae bacterium | reverse complement strand
CATAAAGATTACGTAAATATAAATAAATAAACTACAATCTTCATTATTTTTGAGGTTGCAAATTACAAAAAAAAAAGGAATTACAAACTTCCTAAATGTTTATTTCACCTCTTAAGGATAAATTTAAACTTTTTTCAACCTCTTCCCGGCTATTTTTTACTGCCAAAAGATACATTAATTTCGTAATTGCACTCTCTGTTGTCATGTCGTATCCACCAACAACACCATTCTCTAACAGGAGAACTCCTGTTGAATATCGCTCCATATCAACGCTCCCTGCAAGACATTGTGTAACATTCAGGATAAGCAACCCTTTTGATGTTGCATTGGCAATTGCATTTATGAACCATTTTGCCGTAGTAGCATTACCTGAGCCAAATGTCTCTAACACCACCGCCTCTATTTTGGGTGAGTTTAAAATAGCATCAACAACATTTCTATTTATTCCGGGGAAAATTTTCAGAAGTGCAATATTGGTGTTCATCTGCTTAGTTACTCCAAACTCTCCGGAGTGTGAGGCATAGCGGATATAGGGGTAGTTATATTTTATATGGATACCTACTTCGGCCAGCGGAGGATAGTTATCGGAACGAAAAGCTCGGAAATTTTCGGCATTATACTTAGTGGTACGATTTCCTCTGAAAAGCTTATCCTGAAAATAGATGCACACCTCAGGCACCATGGTCTGACCATTTTTTTGTGCTGCGGCAATCTCAAGGGCAGTTATCAGATTCTCTTTACCATCGGTGCGGATAGTACCGAGAGGCAACTGACTACCTGTTAGTATTACCGGTTTCTGAAGATTATGTAGCATAAAACTCAAAGCACTGGCGGTATAAGCCATCGTATCTGTTCCATGTAAAATCACAAACCCATCAAATTTATCGTAATTATTTTCGATAATGGAAACCAGCTTCTCCCACACTGAGGGGTCGATATCAGAAGAATCAACCGGGGGTGAAAATGATTGGCTTTTAATAAGGAAGTCAAAGTTCCTTAGTTCAGGTACATTTTTGATGATATTATCAAAATCGAAAGGAATCAGTGAGTTTGTTTCCGGGTCATTAATCATACCGATAGTACCACCGGTATAAATTATAAGTATATTTCGTTCGCCCATGTCTATAACTATTACTCAATGAGAGTTAAAAAAAAGTTCTTCGGCACTCTGTGTTGTTATCGAATCAACAACACTCACTTCTGTTTTAAACACCTCGGATAGTTGCCTGCAAACAAACTGAACGTACGAGGGTTCGTTTCGCTTACCCCTGAATGGCACAGGAGTGAGATAGGGAGCATCCGTTTCAATTATCAACCTGTTCAATGGTACATCTTTTATCACTTCACGTAGGTTGCTGTTTTTAAAAGTAAGCACTCCATTTATACCTATGTAGAATGTACCATACTCAAGAATATGCTTTACATCATCTTCGTCTCCGGTGAAACTATGAAAAACACCTTTCAGATTTTCGTCCCACAACTTATCAATAACCGAAAACACTTCAGCAAATGAGTCGCGACTGTGGATAACAACCGGTAGACTCATCTCTTTAGCCCACTTAACCTGCTCCTCAAAAGCAACTGTCTGCTGATTAAGAAATGTCTTATCCCAGTAAAGGTCAATCCCAATCTCGCCAACTCCAATAAATTTCCTTCTATCAAACCAACTTTTTACTACGGACAAATCCTTCTCGAAGTTCTCGGTAACTGAGGTAGGATGCAATCCCATCATCGAAAAGCAGTAGTCGGGATAGTTCTCCTCAACTTCAAGCATAGCCTCAATACTCTCAATATCTATATTGGGCATCAATACTTTTGACACACCGGCAGTATGTGCCCTATCGATTACAGCATCTCTGTCGTTATTAAACTCTTTCGAATAGATATGTGAATGGGAGTCAATCATGTGAGAATTTGAATATGAAGATGTTTGATATATGATGTTTGAAGTTGAGCGATAGCGAAGTCCTGCCTTATGTGGGAGGGAGTGTAATTAAAAAGTACAATCACGGGATGACTTTAAAATGCGGTAGAGAGTCACCCCGTAATTAGATATAGTAATATATTACACAACTCCCTGAGCAATCATTGCTTCAGCAACTTTCACAAAGCCGCCAACATTAGCTCCTTTAATATAGTCTACTTTACCGTTTGGCGCAGTACCAAATCTTACACATGCAGCATGGATATTAATCATAATCTGTTTCAATCTGTCATCAACCTCCTTTTCGTGCCAGTTGAGGCGCATACTGTTTTGTGACATCTCAAGCCCCGAAACAGCTACTCCACCAGCGTTCACTGCCTTACCCGGAGCAAACATTATTTTTTCACTGGCAAGGAATGCAGCATCTGCTGTACATCCCATATTTGAGGCTTCCGCTATTAATGTACAACCGTTTGCAATAAGTTTTTTGGCATCATCCTCATTCAACTCGTTCTGAATAGCACAAGGAATTGCAATATCAACTTTCTGTTCCCAAGGTTTTTTACCTGCATGAAACTCACCTTCAAAACGCTCAATGAAAGGTTTAACCACATCCATATTCGAAGCTCTGAGCTCTAGCATGTAGTCAATCTTTTCACCTGAAATCCCCTCAGGATCGTAAACATATCCGTCAGGTCCTGAAATGGTAACAACCTTAGCACCCAGCTCAACAGCTTTTTGAACAGCACCCCAGGCCACATTTCCAAACCCCGAAACAGAAACAGTTTTACCCTCAAGGGTATCACCTTTTATTGCTAACATCTCCTTAACAAAATAGATAGCTCCAAACCCTGTAGCTTCAGGACGAATGAGGCTACCGCCATATTCAATACCTTTCCCGGTAAGTACACCTGTAAACTCATTCCTCAGTTTTTTATACTGACCGAAAAGATAACCTATCTCACGACCACCAACACCAATATCACCTGCCGGCACGTCGGTGTTTGGCCCAATGTGCCGAAACAGTTCGCTCATGAAAGCCTGACAGAAGCGCATTATCTCAATATCAGATTTTCCTTTCGGGTTGAAATCAGAGCCACCTTTACCACCGCCCATAGGAAGAGAGGTAAGACTGTTTTTAAATATCTGCTCAAACCCAAGGAATTTCAAACCACTGAGAGTTACGCTGGGGTGAAACCTCAATCCCCCTTTATAAGGGCCGAGAGCAGAGTTAAATTCAATACGGTAACCTCTGTTTACCTGTACCTCTCCACTATCGTTAACCCATGGAACGCGAAACATAATTACCCTTTCAGGTTCAGTCATACGCTCCAGAATTTTAGCTTTTTTATAATGAGGGTTCTCCTGATAGAAATCCCATACTGTCTCTACAACCTCTTCAACAGCTTGTAAAAACTCATCTTCGCCCGGATTTCTCATCCTGACTCCGTCCATGAATTCCTTAATCTTAGTATCCATTGCAATTATTTATTAAATAGGACTTAAACTAAATTATTAATTTGTCAAAAATAGGGATTTTCGACAAAGAGATTACAATTTGTAAGGATATTTAATGCTTTTTTTTGAGTAGCACTAACACCTGACACGATGAACGTTATATTCAACCGAAAGATGTTATACAGCAGGTTATGACTTTAATCACACTTTTAGTAGTTCAAAACTGAAAGTAGAGCCCTAAAAAGGTTAATATCATTTTGAGGTACTTAGTTTAGTTTTTCTCTTTAAAAATACATTTTTCTGAATATGAATATCTGTTAATGACTTATTCAGGCTTTGTCGAGTTTACAATATTTTTATATTTTACGGTATTAACAGCTCGCAACAAATGGATAACAAAAGATTTGTATCAAATAATCAAATCTTTGCTGACTTTTTTACCGCTAACCAATTGAAACCTACCATTTTAAATATTTTTTATAACAAAATCATAGTATATTCGTAATAAGAGTTATACTTTTTATAACCTAACTATTTTTTCATCAAAATAGTTACAACATTTAGAAAAATGAAAAAACATTATTTTCTCACGATTGCATTAATTGCATTTTTAGTTGGCTTTAACATTTCTGCTGCCGATTATTATTGGGTAGGAGGAACAGGGAATTGGTCAGAATTTGGAAAACATTGGGCAACAACATCTGGTGGAGCTACTTTCCATGGGCAAGTTCCAACACAGAACGACGATGTGTATTTCGATGCAAACTCCTTCTCTGGAGCAGGAGAAATTGTAACCATTGATAATATGGCATATTGTAAAACTATGGACTGGAGTGGTGCTACAAATACACCAGATATTGCAGGATGGAACGACCTATATATTGCGGGTTCACTTAACTTTATTGCAGGAATGAAAGCCTCGTACGGAGGGATGATTCATTTTGTTTCAAACACAGCAGGAAATACTCTAAATTTTTCTACAGTCTCGCTGTCGATGATGGGAATAGAATTTAATGGTTCAGGCGAATGGGCATTTATGTCAGATTTAGATATATCTGCAATGATGGGGAGCATTCAATTAACCAAAGGAACATTTAATACTAATGGTTATACTATTACTGTTTCAGGTATAGATTCGTGGACAAACGATAGTAGAGCTATAATCTTTGGAAGCTCTACAATTAATATTGGGGGCAATGGACTTAATTTTGCAAATCCTGCTACACTTAGCTTAGATGCGGGAACATCAAATATTAATATGGAAGGTTCTTGGCTTGATGGATTAGGATTTACCTATTATAATGTAAGCTTCAACCCGGGCATGGCAAGTGATGTATCTATAGATGGTTCAAGTACTTTTAACGTATTGGATTTTACTAATGCCAATGTTACTAATGTAAGTTTTGCAGGAGGCAGTCTCAATACTATTTTTGATATTAGTTTTGGAGCAACTTGCTCTAATCGTAAAAACATAAAATCAAGAACAGATGGAACAGCTGCTACAATAAGAAAAATAACAGGCTCTGTTAACGAAGACTATCTTAATATTAAGGATATTACTATAATTGGAGGAGCTACTTTTACTACAAACAATGGAGTTGATTTAGGAAATGTTTCGGGATGGACAATTAACTCGGCAAGTTCAAATAATTACTATTGGGTAGGCGGTACAGGAAACTGGAACGATACAGACCATTGGGCAACAGTAAGTGGAGGGGCATATCCTTCAGGAGGAACTTGCGTACCTACAAATGCTGATAATGTATTTTTTGATGCAAATTCTTTTTCTGCAGCAAATCAAACTGTAACAATTGATGCTCCTGTATTTTGTAACAATATTGATTGGACAGGTACGACTAACAATCCAACACTTTCAGGCAACTGGCCAGGTGAAATAAATGTATTTGGCTCATTTACCCTTGTAGTTGGTATGTCATATAGTTTCAATCAAACACTATCATTTAGATCTACAAGTGTTGGAAATACTATTACAACGGCTGGCAATAACATAAATTCACACATTCAATTTGATGGAGCTGGTGGTGAATGGACTTTACAAGATGAACTAAATTGTAATAATAT
>JALVBA010000339.1 GCA_027010905.1 Marinilabiliaceae bacterium | reverse complement strand
TAGGTAGAGGGTATCGTTTATTTGAGAACTTTAGAAGTGCAATTCTATTTTTTCATGGCAATTTAAACCTTTACCCACAAAAATGGTAGTAGAACCAGTTTTTATTTTAATTTTGGTTTGAAATCCATATTTATCGGTTTGTTTTTGATGCTTCCGTGGCATTACCAAAAGCTCCGATATTTATTCTGTTTCCGTTTGGTGTTGGTTCTTTTGAATAATCAGATGCCGGGTCGCCTGCATCTATGCAAGGACTTCTATTAGTATCATTAACCCATTGTGTTCCATTCCAACGCCCGTTTTCTGATTTTAAATGGTAAATTTGCCATCCTTTGTTTGCTCCTAAATCTGTTTTGCAAACAGGATTTTCACCATCTTCTTGGCCATCGGCATTTTCCCAGATTGGGCTAAAAATATAATAACTTGTTGCATTATAATATCTATCGTGCAACTCATATTCGCAAGCAAGCAAAGGGTCTGAGTAAATATCGGTTGTAGATGTTACATTGTTGTAATTTCCACTTATATTTCCGTTTATACAGTTGTAGTCTGAAACAAAAGTATGGATTGACGGTTGTTGATTATCAATTCCGTAAGTGGCATTTCTTACGATAATATTGTTTTTAACAAAGGTTTGAAAGCCTGACAACAAAGTATTTATAGGGTCTCCTTGATAAAAAGTAATTCCCGCACCTTCTGCACTTATTTCAATGAGATTATTTTCGATGCGTGTATTGTTAAAACCGTAAATTCCGATACCTGCTAATTTGTACTGAGAAATAACATTGTTATGAATATAAACATCTGTTTGAGAGTTTAGTGTTCCGGCTCCACCATCTGTTAGTTGCTCCAACCAGATGCCGTGCCAATCTTGATTACCATAAAAGAAATTGTCATAAATTTCTATATCATCAGTAATAACATCTCCACGATTCATAACATGAACAGCAGCTGCACCTGACATTCGTCTATCAGGTGCATTTCCTGTAATGTTATTATAAATTTTTAAATCATTACAATTTTGCACTCTTATGCTTGCATCTGTTCTTGTATTCGTAATGATATTGTTGTAGATTTCAAAATTTGTAGCTTGCCCTACGTATATTCCATCATGTCCATCGTTGTGAATTCGATTGTCGTAAAATTTAGAATTAATATCATACATTGTTTCATTTTTGTTTACATCAACTCCAAATTCTAATATGATACCATCGGCAAGTCCGTTATGAATATACATCTCATTTATTGTAACATTATAGCAATTTTGCAATTGAATCATGCGGTAGCAGGAAGCACCCGAAGGTTCAGATTGATGTACCCTGTTCCCGTTCAGTTCAAATCCTCTAATGGTGATATCGTGAGTGATAACGCTTTGGTCTAACATTATAACTTTAAATATAGTCCCTTTTTGCCCAATAAGCGGTTTGAATTGTTTTTGCCAGTTTGCACTATCAATAAGTTTTACAATGGCATTTTCATCACCTTCTAAGGTGGTGTTACTTGAAATATAAATTGGCTCATCAATCCAATATGTATTAGCACCTTTCAGATATACAGTTGTATATTCCGAATGCTCGGCAACATAATCTAATGCTGCATTTATCTCTATTTGGTCGCTTTCCCCATCGCAATGATAATTCCCGCTCCCATCACCGGCAACATAAACTATTGGTGGTGTACGATTAACAATATCGGGTATAAGTATTTCTTTTTTACAAGATGAGACTAAAATTATTATCACTATTGATAAAGTTGTCACTACTAATTTCATGTTTTTCATTTTTAAATTAAAGATAATTATATAAACAGAATTAGTTCCTGATATTACGTATCTCTACATCTTTCCAACAAGCTCTTTAATAATTTGTGTCATCTTAGGCTCTGCTGCAGCGGCAACAAGCTGAATCTCCTCGTGTGATATCTCAACAATCTTTCCCGGCACTCCCAAATCAGTGATTATTGATATTCCAAAGCACCTCATATCCATATGGTGAGCAACAATAATTTCGGGAACGGTTGACATGCCAACGGTATCTCCTCCTAAAATATGAAACATCTTATACTCTGCCGGAGTTTCCAGTGTTGGGCCTGTTGTTCCAAGATAGATACCCTGCTGAAGTTTTATATCTAACCTTTCCCCAATCTCAAAAGCTTTCTTAATCAAATCTTTGTCGTATGTCTCACTCATATCGGGAAAGCGAGGACCCAGCTCATCGTAATTTTTTCCAATCAGAGGGTTTGTATCAAACATATTTATGTGGTCGTTAATAACCATAATATCACCTATCTCAAATGTGGGGTTCATACCGCCACTGGCATTAGAAACAAATAGTGATTCAACCCCAAACAGTTTCATTACCCTAACCGGATATGTTACCATCTCCATTGAGTAGCCTTCATAGTAGTGAAACCTACCCTGCATTGCCATTACCTGAACACCGCCAATAGTACCAAAAATCAATCTTCCTTTATGGCCTTCAACGGTAGAGACGGGGAAATGAGGGATATCGGTGTAGGAGATACTATCTTCAATCTCTATCTCATTAACCAGTCCGCCCAATCCTGTTCCCAGAATGATGCCGACCTCAGGTTGGATTTTAGTATTGCTCTTTAGATACTCAACGGTCTCTTTTATCTTTTTCAACATAACTTTTTATCAATTGGTTAAATAACTCCTCTTCATCAAATAAAAATGATAGTTTAATGGGAATATACCAAAGATATGGCTTAATATTGTCATCAAGCCAAGGGGTATTTCTCAACCTTATCATATCTTTTTCGGTAGTGATAATTACTTTTTTGTCGTTGATTATCTTTTCAAATTTATTCTTTATGAGGTTGTACTCTTTTTTGTTCTTACTGTATGGGTGGTGGTCGGGAAAGATTAACGGATAGACATTACTGAATGTTTTTGTCAGGTATTTAATAAATGTTTTTGGATGTGAAATACCGGCAAGAGCTAAAACCGCACTTTCGGAATCTATCGAGCCACCATCTCCATTGAATAAAACAGGCTCCAGATATTCAATTGAGGTGAAAAAGAGCTGCTGCCCCCGGCGAAGGTTCACTTTTCGTGTAATCTCCTTTTTCTCTTTAGCCGACAGGTTAGCAGGACATTTGTTGACAATAACAATATCGGCACGTTTTTTACCCGATCGTGGCTCTCTGAGATAACCTGCGGGAAAGGGAAAGTCGTTCCATAATGGCCGGTAGTAATCGATAATAAGTATTGAAAAACCAGGTTTCACATAGCGATGCTGATAGGCATCATCCATCACCACAACGTCAGGATTGCAATAGTCGATTAACCGCTCAATCCCTTCCGTTCGTTTCTCAGCTACAGCCACCGAAATATCGGGGAACTTACTCAGTATCTGTTTTGGCTCATCCCCAATCTCCTCAGCAGTACTTTGCCGGGCAGCAATAATTACCCCTTTGGTTTGCCGTTTGTATCCACGGCTAAGCAGAGCCATTGAATAGTCAGTTTTAAGCAGGCGGATAACATACTCTGTAAGTGGTGTTTTTCCTGTACCGCCAACGGTAATATTTCCAATAGAGATAACAGGCAGGGGGTACTCTTTTGACTTCAGCCACCCCCAGTCGAATAGTTTATTACGAAACCGGAGAACTCCTCCGTAGAGTAAAGAGAGAAGCCACAGAAGGGGAAACAGAACCCTTCTGAAAACCTCTCTGGAAGATGGGGAATCTTTTTTAGTGTTCATTCAGTTTGCGAAATATAGATAGTCAGGTAGTTATTAATAGACCTCAACATTATACGGTATGCGAGCCTGAATCTGATATCCACTTTTCAGGTTCTCGATAGTTTGCAGATATTTGTACTCATCACCCATAATACTCTTGCCAATAAACATCTTCACATTACCTGTCATCTCCTTCATGAACTTCTCAAATGGATTAGGAATTTTAGGCAGTTCAACTATGCGATATTTCTCGAGCCCGGCTTTTTGTTTGGCTATGTCGATTGCCAAGTTAACGCCACCAATGGTATCAACAAGATTGATGTTTAGAGCATCCTCTCCGCTCCAGACCCTGCCTTGTCCTATCTCGTCAATTTTAGCGTTTGTTGTTTCGCGACCATCGGCACATCGGGTGATAAATGTCTTATAGATAAATTCAACACTACTCTGCATCAAAGTTCTCTCCTCTTTTGTAAAACGTCTGGAGAAGGTTGGCATATCTGCAAATTTGTTGGTTTTAACACCATCAAAGGTAATCCCTATTTTTTTCATCAGCCCTTCGGTGTTGGGTATAAGACCAAATACGCCGATTGAACCGGTTAAGGTGTTTGCATGGGCAACAATGGTGTTTGCTGCACACGAGATGTAGTATCCTCCCGAAGCCGCCAAATCACCCATTGAAACAACAACAGGCTTTACCTCCTGTGTAAGTTTAACTTCACGCCATATAATTTCGGAACCCAATGCTGAGCCTCCCGGAGAGTTTACCCTGAAAACAATGGCTTTTATCGAGCTGTCGCGACGAGCTTTTCTGATTGCTTTCGACAATTTTTCTGAGTCGATACCATCACGTGATGTTCCGTCAATTGCTCCTTCGGCATAAATTATTGCTATCTTATCTTTTACAAATCCTTTGGCACTACCCGGAACAACAACATTGGTGTACTTTCGTATTGAAATGGAGGTTAAGTCATCCTTAAGTTTTGTGTCAGTTAGTCCTTTTAATTTGTCAAGCACCTCATCTTTATACTTTAGTGCATCTATTAGCCCTGCATCAACAAATCCCTGCACATCACCATAGGTAATCATTTTGTCAGCAATGGCCATTAGCTCAGCTCTGCTAAGATTTCTCTCTTCACCAATCTTTTTAACAACATGTTCCCAGATGGAGTTTACATACTTCTTCGTTTGTAGGCGTGCAGGTTCACTCATGTTATCACGAATAAACGGCTCAACAGCCGATTTAAACTTTCCGTGTTTTACTATCTGCATCTCAACGCCCAGCTTTTCGAGTGTTCCGCGCAGGAATACGTTTTGTGAAGCTAATCCTTTAAACTCAAGCATTCCTCCCGGATTAAGATAGATATTATCAGAAACGGAAGCGAGGTAGTAAGATTTTTGTGTGTAGATAGGTGAGAAACTTATAATAAACTTCTCCGATTTTTTGAAGTCTATAAGAGCATTGCGAATCTCCTCAATAGTGGCGAAGCCGGCATTTATCATTCCTGTTTCGAGATATATACCTTTAATATTGTCATCCTCTTTTGCTTTTTTGATATTTTTCAGAATATTATTTAATCCCAAAGGCGATGGGCTATCCTGCATTGTGGCCATGGCTTCTGTAAAAGGATCTTCGGTTGTCCTCTCTACAACGGAAGTGTTAAGATCCATGTGTAAGATAGTGTTTTCCGATATGCTCACCTGCTTCTCTCCAGAGCCGGCAAAGGTTGCTATCCCTGCTATCATGCCAAACAGAATCAGGAAAATTAAAAATACTGTGACTATTCCTCCTAATATTACAGCTAATAGG
>JALVBA010000338.1 GCA_027010905.1 Marinilabiliaceae bacterium | reverse complement strand
TTTGCATGTTCCGGGTGCTGGTGCTCGTCCGTATTATGGCGATGTGAAGGAAGCCGAAGAAGGTTTTGTATCGTTTACAATAGGAATTCATGGAGTTCCGGTAAATCTCGATAGGATGGTTTATAGAGATCTAATTTTTGGTGCACTCTACGAATATCAGACTGTTAATATGGATGATAAAGACCGATACTACTACAAACGCGTTTATCTTGGCTGTGTTCGTTCTGTAGATTTTATCGAAAGCCTTGATTGTTTTGATGGTGAAAATATTGGGGTTGTAGGCGGAAGTCAGGGAGGTGCACTTTCTATTGTTACTGCCGGATTGGACGATAGAATAGATTATCTCGCGGTAATGTTTCCTGCTTTATGTGATTTAACCGGGTTTTTACATGGTCGTGCTGGAGGTTGGCCACAAATATTCAGAGACGATTTTACCAATAAACCTGAAAAAATAGAGACTTCAAAATATTACGATGTTGTAAATTTTGCGCGTTTTGTAAAAGCTCAGGGTTGGTACAGCTGGGGATTTAACGATGATGCTTGTCCTCCAACTTCGATGTACTCTGCCTATAATGTTATCGAAGCAGAGAAGGAGTTGCATATTTTTCAGGAAACGCATCACTGGGCTTTTCCCGAGCAAATTCAATTAAGAAACGAGTGGCTGTTCGCAAAACTAAGAAAATAATTTTGTGAAATTGACTTTTAATGACATCTTATGATGCAAAAAAGGAACAAAAAAAAATGTACTTTTGTTTTTAACAATTGACTTTGAAATATCAACTGATGTTAAAAACAATTTTATTAGTAGGATTTGGTGGATTTGCAGGAAGCGTTGCACGCTTCTTTGTATCTAAACTGAATCTCTCTATTGAGTTCTACTCAATACCTGTAGGAACATTCACAGTAAATATTGTGGGAAGTTTTATTATTGGATTTCTTGTTGGAATAGCCGAGAGGAGAATGCTAATGCCACACGAACTTCGCCTGCTTTTAATGGTGGGCTTTTGTGGCGGATTCACAACATTCTCCTCTTTTGCCAACGAAAACATGATGCTGATGCATAACGGACAATTTTTAACTCTTTTGCTTTACACCGGTATTAGCATATTTTTTGGATTTCTTGCTGTCTACTTAGGTTTCGTAACGTCAAACGTACTTTAATCACAAAAAAATGGAAAATTACAGCGTATTAAAATTATATGCCAGCACAACCGATAAGATTAATAATGAGTTGTTTTACGAACAAATTGTCTATCTGGCCAAAGAGAAGAAAATTTCAGGCGTAACAGTTTATCGCGGAGTAATGGGATACGGGCAAAGCAGCAAGCATGTTAACACATCGCGCTTTTGGGAGTTAGTAGAGAAACTGCCCGTTGTAATTGAGATGGTTGACAAAACGGAGAAGATCGAAGAGTTTTACAACTCAATTGAGCCCGAACTTCTTTCAATGCCCAAAGGATGCATGGTTTATCTGGAGAGTATCAATATGAAACTACTGAAAAAAGGGAACTAATTTCTTCTCTCCACTTTCTTCACTTTTCGCTGTTCTTTATTGTTAAATCCCATTGTTGATGTTATACCAGACAGAACACCTTTCCAGATGAAATTGATTACACCTTTTCGGGTATCTCTTTCAAAATATACCTGACCCACTCTTGGCTTTCTGGCAAACTTAGGATTGTTGGATTTAACAACCAAATCGTTAATCATAAAACTCAACAGGGGTGACAGCGCCCCGCTTCTCAGCTTCTCCTTATTCCTGCTGTATGGCAATAGCCTAAGTTTTTTATATTTAAAAATCAAAGAGCCCAAAGCAGTACTATCAAACCCTTCAACATAATTAACATCAATACTTCCGGTTCCTTTTATTATTCCTATACCCAGTAGGTTTGTTGTTAAAGGGTTTAAAATTGATAAGTTTATATTATCTGTTTTACCTCTGAGGGTAAACGCTTGTCCACCTTCATGTAAAGGGAAGTGAAGGTTCATAACCATACCGGCCTGCCCCATAATATTACCGCTAAACTTTATTATCAAATCTCTCTCTTCATCATCTTTAAGATAGTTTGTAAGATTATAGGCCGACACATTTACATTGTCGAGATGCACCTCTCCCGGCTCATCAGCTTTTTCAGACAACTCTTTATACTTTAAATAGGAATCAATAATACGAATTGTATCAATTGTAAACATCCTTTTAATACTCATAATCTGCTCACGGGGCAGCAGTTTAAAGATACCCGGTTTAAATGGATAATGCTTATCTCGATAGATCTCTCCTTCTGATTGATACAGGTTAACATGGCTAATTTGCAGATGGTTTTTGGTTACCAGCTCATTCAGATCTATTTTGTCAATCTCAATTCTGGGAACAAACAGGTCTATACGATCAGTTTGATATCCGTATCTTGAGAAGAACTCGCTATCTTCGTAGAGCGGAGTAACATAAAAAGAGTCAACAACAATCTTCTGATTAGGAAAATTATAGTGAAGTTTACCTGAATGTATTTCGTACAGACTATCTTTTGAAATTCTGGTATTCCCTTTCAAATCAATCGTTATCTGGTCAATAATTGTTGGTCGGGCCATATTGGCAAGAGTAGTATCTAACTTTATCTTCTCAATCAAAATCCCCAAACTATCCAGATTAAAACTATTGTTTACCTCTCCATTTAGTGTATTAACTCTGAAACTAACATCATCCACAATAGCCGTATCAAGCTGCAATAGAGATATTACATTGCTGAACCGCTTCATAATATCGGGATTAACATTAAGCTCCTGCGTTGAGTTGTTATTAGCTTTATCAACAACTAAATTCAGGTCAATATCATCAATCTCCAGTTTGCGTGCACTTATGCGTGTTGGCAATGTCTGTTGAACCATTATGCCCGAAAGCTCTAAAGTATCAAGACTAAACCCCATACTCTTCTTATCAGTAACAATACTACCATCCTTATTAAGAGTGAAGCTGCTTGCGCCCTTAATATACAATCTGTTTTTCTTACTGTTGATATAGCTTTGCTCAATTGCAAAAGAGTTGGATGTTAATCTGTTGTAAAAATTAAATCCATTCATGTTGAATCTCAAATTATCAATCAGATTGCTATCCCCTCTCCCATCTGTCCGGTAGTGGCTAAAGTCTAACTCGTTAATCGCCACAACCTCATCCCTATCAACTCCCTTTCTCTCTATGTTTAGGTTTAATCCGGCAATCTCAACTGTATCATATCTGAATAGTGGAATCTGTTTAAGATCAATCAACTTATCCTTTTGGGTGGCAAGAGCAACATCCCTGTCACCTTTTATTGTCATGTCAATTACCGGTTTGTCAATATGAATTGCCGAGCAGTCAAGACTGTCGTTCCAAACTAATAGATTGTAGTTTAATCCACTCACATCAAAAACAGGCAGGCTAAATGACCTTATGTGAAATTTTGCCGAATCGAAGTTAAAGTCTTCATCAGGAGAGATGAAGATTTGTTCTGCCAGAAACTCCAATCGGTACGAATCAGCCGACAGACTACTAATCCGCAGTTTATGATTAAAAGAGTTTGCAACCAAATTATCAACATCAATCTTCCAACTAACATCTTGCAACACCGTTTTTAATGTATCGCCCCTATCTACATCGATAGTTCCAACCGAGGTGTTGAAACCCGCATTCAACTTTAATGTTGTACCATTTAGTACCACCGAGCCGTTAACCGATCCATCTTCAATCAGGATTCTGCTAATACTGAGCTGTACGGGAGATACTAACTCCCCAAAATTTCTATTACTCTTACCACCCTCATCTTTATCAATTATCATCTCAGAGTCAACCTTCAGCTTGCTTAACAACAGAGTATCAAAGCAGAGCTCATGACTACTTACCAAAAGTCCTTCATTAAATCCGGAAAGACTAAGCGTTTGTATTTCTACTCTATTTTCACCTGCCTCCGAAGATTGTTGCAGCTTCACATCGTTTAGTGATAGGGCATTGCTTGATTGATAGCTCATGCTGCCCACTCGTATGGTTGCATTCTTCTTTTCAAAAAAGACATTAATTTCGTCAGAACTAATATCTACAATTTCAAAATAGAGGCTGTCATTTCCCTTTTCAGGAATTTGCAGCCCGTCAACAGAGAAATTAAGCCCTGCAATATCCATCTTATGACGATTCTTTTTAATGATATTAAAATTACCATTTTCAACATTCAGCTCATAAAAAAAGATATCAAAGGGCAGAACAAATGGTTTATTAACGGAATCTTTACTCGTAACTGAATCGGGAATAGTTATATTGCCATTAGGTTCAATGAGATATAGGGAGATGTTCTGTTTTTGATTTTTCTGTAGTTTATGAATTGACAAACCTTTCAACCTAATCTCAGGCACATTCACATCTATTGTCGGCTTACTGCCCTTAACGGAGCTATCTATCAACTTAACACCTTTAACACCGAGCTGCCTCTCATCATTTGAGTATGTTAGCTGATCATAATTAACAGTAACATTTGATAATCTATTTTTAAACACAAAAGAGCCTGTATTGATAGATACATCCTCAAAACCAACCTGTTTAACTATATCCGCATACATCGACGAATCAATCTCAACATCAGATGCTTCAAAATTAATATCACTTGCCGACACCAATGTGTCATTGTTGTTTACAATATTGTAATAACTGAATCTGTCAATCAAAATTGTATCAATCACAATACTACTCAACATCTCTTTTAGTTTATCAACACTCCCATTTTGCGTAGTATCATTAGCTCTGCCGCTGTTATTTAAGTAAGTAACAAACATTCCTTGTGATAGCACAACCGACCTAAGATGAAGATCATTTAGTTTCGCCAAATCTTCTATCCCAATATTATTTAGCGCAATCCTCTGTGTTGTGAAACCAATACTATTCCGGTTGTCTCTTTTATCTGAAGGAAAAAAACTGACACCTTCCAGAACAATATCCCTGTTTAATGAACTAAAAACTAATGAATCAACATCCATCTGATAGCCCGTCTTTAGCAATTTATGCAGATTACGCATCTCAAATCTAAACTCATCTGAATAGAATGTAAAGTTGTTGTTTGTAGTATCATGGAGAGTACTAAACCCTTTGAGATTAATAGAGAAATCAACCAGACCGGGATCAAAATCGGCAACTGTATTTTGAGATAGATTTATGGAACCATAATGGATAACAATATCTCCAATACTAACTATAAAATCAGAAAACTGATTACCATTAAGTTTCAACGCTTTAGCAAAACCTTTAGGCTGCACATCCGATTTACTCACTCTGCCATTTTCAGTTAACCAAAAACCGGGTTTATCAACAAAAACTCTATCGGCAATAATATCCTTTTTGATTATCAATGAAATAATATCTAACCCTTCAATACTTACTTCATCAAAGATTATCTTTTCTATTTTAACACTTTTTGATCTATCTAAATAGAGATCTTCAAAAATAACAGAGGGCTTATCAAAAGATATTGTACCATAATGTAATCCAAAGTGAAAAG
>JALVBA010000337.1 GCA_027010905.1 Marinilabiliaceae bacterium | reverse complement strand
TTTACGTTCTTATTCATAAGGATTGTTTTATGTTATCTTTTTGTTGCTCAATGCTTTAAGATAACTAAAACAATCCTTTTTACAAAATAAAAAATCATAATTCTTATATCGAACTCAGGTTTTTATAATGCACTTATGGCCTCAACAAAATACGATGGAACGAGAATAGAGATGTACAGTCCACTGGAAGGTTCTCGTGGAGATTCGGCACACCAATGCGGGATGAACATTAATTGCTGCGTAGCCAACGGCTCGAGAGGTTACATGATGATTCCACGTTTTGCAGTGATGACATCTCCCGGTGAAGTATATATAAATTTATATTCCGATTTTTCTGCTCAATTTAACCTGTCAGATAATAATGAAGTTACTCTCAAACAAAAAACAAGTTATCCTGAAGGGGATAAAATTTCATTATCTGTATTTCCAAAGAACCCGAAAAATTTTACAATTGCTCTCCGTATTCCTGACTGGAGCAGGCAAAATTCGATTTTTGTAAATGGAGAGGAAGTTAAAGGGATTGCATCAGAAGGATATGCAAAAATAGCACGTGAGTGGAAAGAGGATGATAAAATAGAACTGCAACTTGATCTACGTGGTCGACTCGTAAAACTGAATGGTCATGCTGCTATTTTGCGTGAACCAATTGCCTTGGCTCGCGATTCACGTTTCAACGACGGATTTGTTGATGAAGCGGCGGTAATTCAGAACAAAAATAGTTTTGTCGACCTCAAGGTTTCGGACACCAAACCCCGGGGAGTTTGGTTATCGTTTACTGCACCGTTAAAATTAGGAACAGGAATTGCATCCACTTCTGAAGAGCCATCACAAATCCATTTTTGTGATTTTGGCTCTGCAGGAAATAGTTGGGATTCGAATACTTGCTATAGAGTTTGGCTTCCGGAATCACTCAATATTATGAATGATAAAATAGAATCTTATTGATAACTCGTACAATTCAGATTTTCCCTAATTCACTATCCTCTCACATAGTGATAGTGAGGTCCGAATCGGTCAAAGGCAGCCTTGTCTAAGCTCTCCCTATGGTCGGGGTGAGCAATAGAGATTATCAAACGAGCTTTTTCTTGAAGCGTTTTACCATATAGATTAACAGCTCCAAATTCAGTTACAAACCAGTGCATGTTAGCGCGAGTGGTAACCACTCCTGCACCCTCAATCAGTGTAGGGGTAATTTTTGATATTCCTCTTGATGTTACCGAAGGCATGGCAATAATTGGCTTACCTCCCTCTGAATGTCCGGCACCACGAATAAAGTCAATTTGTCCGCCTACACCCGAATAGAAAGTAGTACCGATAGAGTCGGCACAAACCTGTCCGGTAATATCTATCGACAAAGCTGAGTTTATGGCTGTAACTTTATGGTTTTTACGTATAACGTGAATGCCGTTGGTGTGCGATACATCCATCATCGCAACCATTGGGTTGTCGTCAATAAAATCGTAAAGAGCTTGTGAGCCCATCAGAAATGAGGCTACAATTTTACCTTTATCAATCTGTTTTGCCTTACCGTTTACAACACCGCTCTCCACTAAAGGCAGTAAGCCATCGGAGAACATTTCGGTATGAACACCAAGGTTTTTGTGATTTGTCAGCTCTGCAAGTACAGCATTGGGGATACCTCCAATACCCATCTGCAGGCAGGCTCCGTCCTCAATCAATCCGGCAACATTCTTGCCGATAGCTTGCTCTACTGCTGAGATAGGAGCATTGTTGTGAACGTGAAGGGGGATATCTTTTTCAACAAAAACATCAATATCCTTAATATTAATCATCGCATCTCCCCAGGCTCTTGGAACATATTTGTTAACCTGAGCAATTACTGTGTCGGCTGTTTCAATTGCTGCCAGAGTTGCATCAACAGATGTTCCCAAAGAGACAAAGCCATGCTTATCGGGAGGTGAAACCTGAATCATCACGACATTTACGTTAAGATATCCCTGACGAATAAGTTTTTGTGTTTCACTTAAAAACACAGGGATGTAGTCAGCATATCCCGCCTGTGTCTGTTTACGCACATTACCTCCCACAAAAAATGATTCTAACTGAAATATACCTTCAAATTCAGGGTCGGCATAGCAAGCCGTTCCTTCGGTATGAATATGTTGAATCGTAACATTCTTAATCTCCTTTTTACGTCCACGATTTACCATCGCATCTAATAAAATCCGTGGTGTTACAGCAACACTGCTAAGGTGTACCCTGTCGCCATCCTTAATAACTTTTACCGCTTCTTCTGCACTTACTGCTTTGTATTTCATAATCTCTTTGTTGAAGAATTAATTCTCTATATTATTTTTGTGCAAAAATATAAAAATTATCTTCTTATGCTACATTTTTTAATACAGAGTTAATTTCTTCTTTAGATAAAAAATAAAAATTATCTTTGGAGAGTTTGAATTTTACGATAACGGAGTATCCATTGTAGATAGGGATATTATAAATGTTTAATTTACACAACATGAAGATTATTAAATTATTACTACCCATCATTTTTATAATTACAGCCTGTTCTACAAAAGATCAGTTTAAAGTTGAAGGTAAAATAGAGAATGCAAAAGGGAAGCAACTCTATTTTGAGAAACTTGGATTGGCAACAAGTTATCCCATCGATTCGGTAAAACTTACAGATAAGGGAGAGTTTTCTTTTAAAGGAGACCGGTTAAATCAACCAACATTTTATCTTTTAAACCTTCCGAGCTCAGGACTAATTACCCTGCTTCTCGATTCAATAGAGACAGTTAAAGTATTTGCTGATGCGGATAATTTTGCAGGGGGATATAAGATCAGAAACTCCATTGGCTCAGCATATATTCAGATACTTAATAAACAGTTGTTGAAGCTGAAGAGTACTGTTGGTGAATTAATAAAAGAGTACAACGTCGCTGATAAAGCGGATGCTAAGAAACAGCAAGAGGTTATTAACAAAATTAATGATGCCATAGACAATCATAAAAAGTTTATTGGTGATTTTGTCATGGATAATCCCCGTTCTTTTGCAAGTTATTACGCTTTGTTTCAGCGATGGGATGACAATACTATGGTGATGAACATCATGGATAAAAAGGATCAGATATATTATGCTACCGTTGCAACAAGCCTTAATCTTCTCTATCCTGAATCAGAACGGGTGAAACATCTTTATAACTACGTTTTACGGGCGAAGTCGGAGCAGCGCAAAGAGGAGAGTTGGAAATCAGTAATTAAAAATGCTGATACCAGTAGTTTCCCCGATATTGTAGAGAAGAACATTAATGGCGAGGTAGTAAAACTATCTTCACTAAAAGGAAAGGTAGTGATACTATCTTTTTGGGCCTCCTGGGATAAGACATCACGCAGTGCCAACAATTCGCTAAAAAGTATCTATAATAAATATCACAATAAGGGTCTGGAGATCTATCAGGTATCTCTCGACAGAAGTAAAGTGCTTTGGGAGAATGCTATCAAAACGGATAATCTGCCATGGATTAATGTTAGTGACCTGCGTTATACCGAGTCGATACCGGCAAAGGAGTACAATGTGAAAAGAATCCCCTCTAACTTTATATTTAGCAGAAAAGGGGAAGTTATAGGAAAAGACCTTTATGGACAGAGGTTAGAGGAGAAGATGAGAGAACTCATGAAATAAACTGATTATTAACTGAATTAATGTCCAATTTGAAAGAGGGTAAGAAGATATATTTTGCATCCGATTTACATCTGGGTGCCCCATACATTAAAAATCCACGTGAGCACGAAGTGAGATTTGTTTCATGGCTCGATTCCATTAAGGATAGTGCCGATGTAATCTACCTTGTGGGAGATATTTTTGACTTTTGGTACGAATACAAATACTCTATTCCCAAAGGGTTTACCCGTTTTCTGGGTAAGATTGCCGAGCTCTCTGACTCGGGAATAGAGATACATTTTTTTACAGGTAATCATGATGTGTGGCTGTTTGACTACCTCCCAACAGAGTGTGGAGTGACTGTTCATCACGATGCATTAGCCATCAATATCAATGATAAGAACTTTTTCATTTCCCATGGCGATGAGCTTGGGACTACAGACCGGAGGTACAAACTAATGAAACGTCTTTTTCGTAACCGTTCTGCTCAGTGGCTTTTCTCGAAACTACACCCCGATATTGGTATCGGTTTTGCCAGACAGTGGTCGGTTAAAAGCCGTACTAAAAATGAGCAGTCGCACAAGTCGTATTATTGGGGCGATGATATGGAGTGGCAGGTTCTCTATGCCAAAGCGTACCTGAAGGATAACCCTGAAATAAACTATTTTCTTTTTGGCCACAGGCATATCGCAAAAGAGATTCCATTAAGCAGTAACAGTAAAATAATCTATCTCGGCGATTGGGTTGACAATTTCTCTTATGCCGAGTTTGACGGAGAGGAGCTGAGACTGAAGTTTTTTGAAAAATAGAGAGATTGTCTAAATACTATTTATTCTTCAGAATCCCTTTTACATCTCTTTTCGTTTTACCCTTTTTCAGCCACCTGTTGTTCCAATTTTTTTTATCTTTGAGTCGAAATAGCAGCGAATACAAATATGAATCCGGAACAGATATTTAATCTTTTTAGCCAATATCATATTCTGATTATTGGTGATGTAATGATTGACTCATACCTTTGGGGCGATGTGTCACGAATATCCCCCGAGGCTCCAATTCCAATTATCACAACTTCGGGTAGGGAGAACAGGCTGGGGGGAGCAGCAAATGTGGCACTCAATATTCAGTCGTTGGGGGCAACACCAATACTATGCAGTGTTGTTGGTGACGATATGCACAGGGGAGTATTTGAGGAGTTAATGGCTAAACGGAAGCTTAATCCCGATGGAATCATTTATACGTCTCGCCGTACAACAACCGTAAAGACCAGAATAATCAGTCAGAATCAACATCTGCTGCGGGTTGATGAGGAGATGGAGAGTCCGGTAATTGAGAGTATTACCAAGGCATTAACAGACAGAATAGAACTGCTGCTTACTAAGTTTAAGATTGATGCGATAGTATTTGAAGATTACGATAAAGGGGTAATCACTCCAGAGCTTATCAGGCCTGTTGTTAACATGGCTAACGATAAGGGAATACCAACACTTGTTGATCCTAAAAAGCGAAACTTCGTGGATTATAAGGGGATAACACTCTTCAAACCCAACTTTAAGGAGTTTAAGGAGGGGATGAAAGTTGATTTGGGAAGTGAGGACAGAGAGGAGATTGTGAGTGCTGCGGAGAGATTTAGAAAAGATAAAAACATAACTATGCTTATGATTACACTGGCCGAAAAAGGTGTTTTTATCTCTGATGCTGAAAAGCACTCCTTTATTCCGGCTGAGATAAGAGACATCTCGGATGTTTCAGGAGCCGGCGACACCGTGATAAGTGTTAGTGCTCTTTGCCTAGCAATGGGGCTTTCGGCAGATGTTATTGCACGTGTTGCCAATATGGCCGGAGGATTAGTTTGTGAAGTGCCGGGGGTTATACCGGTGGATAAGGCTCTTTTGTTAAAGG
>JALVBA010000336.1 GCA_027010905.1 Marinilabiliaceae bacterium | reverse complement strand
TTTTAGCATTGGGCATTGTTCTCTCTTTTCAAGCATGTAAGGAGAACGATCCTATTGAACCGGAAGGGAAGGGTACAAGTTACATTATTAACTACGGCAGCTACAGCGGCGACAAAGGCAGTGTATCGGTATTCGATACCGAAAAAGACACAGTCAGCAATAAGTTCTACAAAAGTGTGAATGGAGTTGGCATGACCTCCAACCCGCAGTATGCATACCTTGCCGGAGATGAAATATATTTTATGGGTAACAATGTGGATCAGATTTTTTGGGTAGATGCCGAGAGTTTTGAGCAAACTGCAAATGGGGTTACTTCCGGCAACCTAGTGAAACCACGCTACTGCGTTGCCGATGGCAATACTCTTTACATCTCCTGCTGGGGTGGTCAAATATGGAAAGATGAATCTTTGTCCTACATCACAAAATTCAACCTTGAGACAAAAAAAGTTGAAGGAAAAATTGCTCTACCCGGAGGAACTGAGGGATTGGCAATTGCTAATGGTAAACTTTACGCAGCCCTTAATTACAAGGATAGCATAGCAGTTATAAATCTGTCTGATGAGGTGATTTCATATATTAAGACTACGGCAGTATCCTCCTATTTTGTTAAAGATGATAATGACAACCTGTATGTTTCATTGATCAGCACTTACAGTAATCCTAGTGCTGAAACGGGTATTGGATACATTAATACGTCAAATGATAAATTGACACTTTATAAAAAGGAAGGAATATCAGCATCTTACGTAAATATAATGTCATTTAATGAAAAAGAGTCTAAACTGTATGTGATGGCTAGTTCATACGATGCTAATTGGAATCTGGTAGGTACTGTTGAGGTGTTTGATGTGGCCTCAAAGAGTTTTAGCGGTACACCGATTGTCTCAAATATAACTGGCCTGAATGGTATTGCTGTTGATACGGAATCAGATAATCTCATCTGTTTTGTATCGGAGAGCACTACAGCTGCCGGTTTGATGAAAGCCTATACTCCGGCAGGAGCAATTGTAAAGGAGTATAAAACAGGTATAGCTCCATTTATGATGTTGAGTGCCAAGTAATACTATTTCAGAAGATATTTTCATCCATCCGGTGTTGATACATCGGATGGATTTTTACTAATGTAGAAATCAATTCATTTATGGCTGAAGTTATTTTCGTTACAGGTGGTGTCCGTTCGGGGAAAAGCAGATTTGCCACGAAACTTGCAAAACAGAAGACACACACACCTGTCTATATAGCTACTGCCAGAGTGTGGGATGATGACTTTAAGCTTCGCATACAAAAGCATCGTGATGACAGGGGGCCAGAGTGGTTGACCATTGAGGAGGAGGTAGATATTGATACTTTGAACTTAGATGGTAAAATTGTTGTTGTGGACTGTATTACATTGTGGCTTACCAATATTTTTCACAACAATAATTACGATGAAGACAAATCATTGATTCAGGCAAAGAGGATATGGAATGGGATAGTTGAGAAAGATTGTACGCTGATAGTAGTTACTAATGAGCTGGGTATGGGTATTCATGCGTCGGATCAAGTGTCGCGTAAATTTACCGACTTGCAGGGGTTTATGAATCAGTATGTAGCTTTGTTAGCCAGTGAAGTTTTTTTTATGGTCTCAGGTATCCCAACCAAGATTAAATAGTAGAAATGAAACGGATTATATTAATATCACTGATTTTAATTACTGCTGTTTCTTGTGGTTATTATCCAAAAAAACATTCTGTTTCGAAGGATAAGTTGCGTATTATCTCCCTGGTTCCTTCCCTGACACGTGAGCTGCAAGATCTTGGGCTAACAAAAAGTATTGTTGGAGCAACTTCATATTGTGAGATTACAAAGAGCAATGATGAGCTTGTTGTAGGAAGTGCCGTAAAGGTAAATATGGAGAAAGTACTTCTGCTTAAACCGGACATTGTTTTTGCCGGTGGACTTACAGGAGAAAATTACCTTAAAACCATTCGAAGCGAAGGAATAAAAGTTTGCAGGTTTAATAATCCATCCTCGTATGATGAGATTTGTGATGATTTTATTGAGATAGGAAAGATAACAAATCGGGAAGTAACAGCTCGTAAAATAGTAAATAGTGCCTTGCATCGTATCGACTCTCTTCGTAAAAGTATTCCTGTTAAGAAGTTTAAATTAAAGTTCTTTTTTCAGATAGGTGCTAATCCAATATATGCGGTGGTTTCCAATACATTTATGGATGATTATATAACTTATTCGGGATGTGAAAATATTGCACGTGATTTAAAAACAGGTTCCATATCCCGTGAAACAATTCTTGCCCGTAATCCTGATGTTATCTTTATTTCAACAATGGGAATTTTGGGGGATAGGGAGAAAAAGATATGGGAAAGTTTTAATGATTTAAGTGCAATAAAGAATAATAAAACCTTTATTATAGATTCTGATATGGCTTGTTCGGCAACTGTTATCACTTTTGTTGATGCTCTTGAACAGATAATTAATGAGGTTTACAATCTAAAATGATATGGAAAAAGGACTTGTGCACATTTATACTGGAGAAGGTAAAGGTAAGACAACATCGGCGGTTGGTTTGGCTTTGCGAGCATTAAGCCGGGGGTTGAGAGTGTGTTATGTGAATTTTAATAAAGGAGCCGGTGTTTATTCTAATAGTGAGGTTGAAAGCCTGAAGCAGAATGGTGCTTATGTTTTTGTTGGTACGGGGCAGCACCCCGATTTTGATATCGATAATAGTATTAAGTCGCATACAACTGAAATACAATCGGCTTTAGAAAGAATCGATAGGTTAGTGCAAACAGAAGAGTTTGATATGTTAGTCCTTGACGAGATTCTTATTTCTGTAAGAGACGGTTTTCTTGAAGAAGATGTTCTAGCAGATTTTATTAAAAGAAAACCTCAGGGGCTTGAACTTGTAATCACCGGGAGGGGGGCAACTGAGCGGTTAATTGAATTGTCTGATTATGTAAGTTAAATAAAAAAAATAAAGCACCCTTTTGATAGAGGTGTTTATGGCAGAGAGGGGATAGAGTATTGATTTTTCAGAGGTTACTGGTAATTATAAATAGACCAAAATAGAAGAGAGATATATGGAATTAAAAGAAAAATTACAGCGAAAAATAGATCTTAAAACAAAGCCTGTTGGCTCTCTTGGCAAATTGGAAGAGGTGGCATTAAAGATAGGGTTAATACAAAACACATTGACCCCTGAGCTAAGAAGTCCGGCTCATATTGTGTTTGCCGGCGATCACGGCCTTTCTGACGAGGGGGTTAGCCCTTATCCTAAAGAGGTTACGGCTCAAATGATATTGAACTTTCTGAATGGTGGAGCTGCTATTAATGTGTTTTGCCGTCAGCATGGTATTGGCTTAAAAGTTGTGGATTCGGGTGTTGATTATGATTTCCCTAAAGAGGCGAATCTTATTCATGCAAAGATTGGCAGGGGAACAAAAAATATTATTGAAGAACCTGCTATGACGGTGGAGCAATGTAATAAGGCAATGGCATCAGGAGCCAGTGTGGTGATTGTTGAGAGTGAAGCAGGTAGTAACATAATCAGCTTTGGTGAAATGGGAATTGGAAATACATCGTCAGCATCGCTACTGTTAAATAAATTTACCGGGTTACCCATAGAAGAGTGTACTGGCAGGGGCACCGGTCACGATGACAATGGACTGAAAAGAAAAATTGAAGTGTTAAAAAATGCATCTGAGAAATATAATGTTACCGACAATGCTGTTGAAATACTTGCAACATACGGAGGTTTCGAAATTGCGATGATGACGGGTGCAATGCTTCAGGCACAAAGAGAAAATATGGTAATATTGGTGGATGGCTTTATTGCAACAGCAGCACTTCTTGCAGCCTATAAGATGGATAATACTATTCTTAAAAACTGTATCTTTACTCATCATTCGCAAGAGAAAGCTCATAGCTACATGCTCAGTTATCTTAATGCAAAGCCCCTGGTAGATTTAGAAATGCGGTTGGGTGAAGGTACCGGAGCGGCCGTTGCTTATCCTATTATTAAGTCGGCTATTCTCTTTCTTAACCAAATGGCAAGTTTTGAAGATGCCGGGATTTCGAACAAGGATTGACTATCAGGAGCTGAATGTAGGGTGTTACAATTATTTGATTTAATAAAAATATGAAGCTATTCTTTACCGCATTGATGTTTTACACCCGAATACCCATTCCGAAAAGCATAGGCTATTCGGCGGACAATTTAAACAGAGCTACACGTTTTTTTCCTTTAATTGGAATAATCGTTGGCTCCATTGGTGCTTTGGCGTTTTGGGGTGTGTCAACGTTTATGCCAAAAAGTATTGCCATTATTGTCAGTATGATTTCTCAGATAATGGTTACGGGTGCTTTTCATGAAGATGCTTTTGCCGATTTTTGCGATGGTTTCGGAGGCGGTTATACTAAGGAACGAATATTGGCCATAATGAAAGATAGCCGAATTGGTACTTATGGTGTCGTTGGGTTGATTATGATGTTATTATCTAAGTATCTGCTATTGTCAGAACTTAATGCAGGTTTTATTCCTGTAGTATTAATTATCGCACATACTATAAGTCGTGTAGTCCCTGTTGTGTTGATATTCACTTCAAAGTATGTTTCTGATTTTGATAGAAGTAAATCCAAACCTATAGGAGAAAAGAGTTCAACAATTACGCTGATAGTTGCTTTGTTAATCGGACTAACTCCTTTATTTCTGATGCCTCTTTATAAGGTAGCCGTTTTGATGCTAACTCTCTCTCTCCTCTATTTTTATCTTCGTTATTATGTGCATAAACATATTGGCGGCTATACAGGTGATGTGTTAGGAGCCTTACAGCAGATGTCTGAAGTGATAATCTATCTTATTCTAATTGTTAAATAAATCATGAGAAGGTTGTATCTATTACGTCATACATCTATTAAAGTTGCAACCGGTGTATGTTACGGGCAGTCGGAGGTTGAGCTTTCGGAAACGTATGAACAGGAGAGAGATGCAGTGAAAACTTTACTATCTGCTGTTTTATTTCATAAGATATACACCAGTCCGCTGAAAAGATGCAGAATCCTTGCCGGGGATATTAATGTTAACAGGACTGAAGTGGTAATTGATAATAGATTGATGGAGCTTGATTTTGGCAAATGGGAGATGAAGCGATGGGATGATATTTATAAAACAGAATATTCAAAACAATGGTTTGCCGATTACGTTAATGTAGCCTGCCCCGAAGGCGAGAGTTACTCTGATTTATTAGCAAGAGTCTCCGGCTTTATTGAGTCGCTTGAACAAGAGTGCAATAGTTGTAATTTTTTAGTGGTTACCCACGGAGGAGTTATCAAGGCTTTTAGGTCAATGGTTTTGGGAATTACTCCACAAAAGGCTTTTGAAAGTAGTATTGGCTTTGGGCAGGTTACAGTTTTAGATATTAACAATTAAAGTCGAGTAGGCAAGGGCATTGCAGCTCGAGCCTCTCACAGAACCGTACGTGAAACTCTCGCTTCATACGGCTCTTGTCATTTGTAAACCTGACACCAAGAAACCTCGTTTCCAATGTGCAAACA
>JALVBA010000335.1 GCA_027010905.1 Marinilabiliaceae bacterium | reverse complement strand
ATTATACATACAATAATTGATAACATCAAGTAAAGTCACAAATAATATGAATAAAAGGTGTTTTTTAACTTTAACTTAGAATAAAAATAGTTTTGCAATATTAAAAAACCTTTTTGTATAATTCACAAATGCTATGTTGTTTGAAATCAGCTTGCTTTCAGCCTTGCCAGATTGGCTTTCTCGATTTTTTCTTTAGCAAACCCCAACCTTATAGTAATCTCTTTTCTGTTTTTCGACGGAGCCTCAAACATTGTGTCAATCATTATTGTTTCACAAATTGAACGGATTCCACGCGCGCCCAGTTTAAATTCAACTGCTTTGTCAACTATATACTCTAAAACAGAGTCTTCAAAGTTCAGTTCAATTTCGTCAATGCTGAATAGTTTTTTATACTGCTTTATAATTGCATTTTTAGGCTCGGTAAGGATTCTGCGTAGCGTCTCTCTGGTTAGAGGATGCAGATAGGTAAGCACCGGCAGACGACCAATTATCTCCGGGATTAAGCCAAATAATTTTAAATCTTGCGGTGCAATGTATTGCAACAGGTTTGTGGTATCAATCCTATCTTTGTTTTTGCTGGCATGATATCCGACAACTTTTGTATTTAGTCGTTGAGCAATTTTACGCTCTATGCCGTCAAATGCCCCTCCGGCTACAAAAAGAATATTTTTCGTGTTTACCGGAATCATCTTTTGTTCCGGGTGTT
Organism: Marinilabiliaceae bacterium; assembly: GCA_027010905.1. Taxonomy (GTDB): domain Bacteria; phylum Bacteroidota; class Bacteroidia; order Bacteroidales; family Marinilabiliaceae; genus JAADEM01. The sequence goes on along the minus strand of JALVBA010000335.1, from coordinate 4,858 downwards.
TTCTTCCTCCCTGAGGCGGAACATTAACTACCGCTCCTTCCAAAAGTTTAAGCAGCCCTTGTTGTACGCCTTCACCTGAAACATCTCTTGTAATGGATGGGTTGTCGCTCTTTCGTGCTATTTTGTCAATTTCATCAATAAAAACAATACCTTTTTCGGCAGCTTCAATATTGTAGTCAGCTGCCTGAAGCAGGCGGGTAAGGATACTCTCTATGTCTTCTCCAACATATCCTGCTTCTGTAAGAATAGTGGCATCTACAATGGTAAAGGGTATGTGAAGCATTTTTGCAATGGTGCGAGCCAGCAATGTCTTTCCTGTTCCTGTTTCACCAACCAAAAGTATGTTTGATTTCTCAATTTCAACATCATCATCTTCGGTAACCTGCATCAATCTTTTATAGTGATTGTAAACAGCAACAGCTAAAAACTTTTTAGCCTCATCCTGTCCGATAACATAGAGGTCTAGGAACTCTTTTATCTCGGCAGGTTTCAGTAGTTTAATGTCTCCAAGATCAAATGAGTTTTTTTTCTTAAACTCCTCGTCAAGAATTGTGTTTGCCTGTTCGATACAGCTATCACAAATATGCCCGGAAATCCCGGCAATTAAAAGATTTGTATCTTTTCTCTCTCTACCACAAAATGAACATTTATCCATATTCTCACACTATATTGCTGATACAGGGTATCAGCTTTTGTAAAATAAAGTAAATTATTATCTATTTACTATCTCTAACTAATACTTCGTCAATCATTCCATACGCTTTAGCCTCTTCAGAAGTCATCCAGTAATCTCTGTCAGAATCCTTCTCAACTTTTTTATACGTGTTTCCTGAGTGCTTGGCAATTATTGTGTAGAGTTCCTTTTTCAGTTTCATTATTTCTCGTGCAGTAATCTCAATATCTGAAGCCTGTCCTTGAGCTCCACCCATAGGCTGATGAATCATAACTCTTGAGTGTTTCAAAGCAGAGCGTTTGCCTTTAGTTCCGGCAGTTAGTAATACAGCACCCATTGAAGCGGCCATACCTGTACAAATTGTTGCAACATCAGGATTGATATACTGCATTGTGTCGTACAGCCCAAGACCGGCGTATACTGAGCCTCCCGGAGTGTTGAAATAGATTGAGATATCTTTTGAAGGATCAGATGATTCAAGATACAACAGCTGTGCCTGAACAATATTTGAAACGTAATCGTCGATTGGCAGACCCAGAAAAATAATTCGATCCATCATCAATCTTGAAAATACATCCATGCTGGCAACATTCATCTGTCTCTCCTCAATAATGGTAGGAGAGATGTAGTTGTTAGTTAGTGAGGTGTACTGGTCCAGGACGATACTGTTTATGCCAATGTGCTTGGTAGCATATTTTTTAAAATCTTTTGGATCTATCATTTGCTCGGATATTTATTCGTGTTAAAGGTCGTAAAGTTAACAAATTTACAAAACTGTTCTTTTGTTAACCTCTATTTATTTTCAAACAGTTTGCTGAATTCATCATGTGTAACCTCTTTAACATCCATCTTAACAGCCTCTTTAATAAATGCTATGAGTTTATCGTGTAATGCTCCTTCAACTACCTGCTTCGACTGCTCCTCATTTTTAAGCATGTCGTTGGCATAATTTGTAATGTGCTCATCAGGCACATTAGTCAGACCATACTGTGCAAACTGGATACGAGTAGATTTCTTGGCATTTTCAAGAAGGTCGGCCTCTTCAAGTTTAATCTCATTCTTTTTAATCAGATCATTTTTCACCAATTGCCATTTCAAATCCTCCATAAACAGAGGCATGTCCTGATCTATCTTCTCCGGAGTTAGCTCCTGATTATCTTTGTTTGTGGCAATTATCCATCTTCTAAGGAACTCTTCGGGCAGTTCCGCATTAACCTTTTTAATCAGTTTCTTTTTTGCATCAAGAAAGAAGAGGTAGTCTGAATCAAGAGCAAGTTGATTTTTCAAATCGGTCTTAATTTTGTTTTTAAACTCCTCTTCTGAAGTCACAATATCTTTACCGTAAATCTGGTCAAACAGCTCTTGATTTAATTCAGGATCGATAAATTCGGTTGCATCTTTAATGGTAAGTTTAAATTCTCCATCAATACTGGTGGTATCCTCTTTCTCAATCTTTAAAAGATATGAAAGCTCAGTGTCGTCAGGAAAAGCAGTTTTAGGATTAAAGGTTATTGCATCGCCAATTTTAGCGGCAAGAAATATTTTTTTAATTTTCTCATCCTTAATTACAGAAACTGACATAACTGTATCTTCAGCTTTAATTCCGTCTTCCAATTCATTTTTATCCTTATCCAGTTGAACAAGATCTCCCTTTACAAGACTTTTCTCTGTAATTGTCTCTACAGGCTTTTGATTTCCAAACCTGCTGGTTACACTTTTAATCTGCTGATTATGCATCTCGTCAGTTATAGCTATTTTATTGTAGACAATCTTATCTTTCTTAGACAGCTTGACCTCTATTTCAGGAGCTTCGGCAATGTCGAAGAAAAAGTTGAATTTTTCGTCAGTGTCGAAATCGATAACTTCTTGCTTGTCGCTTGGTAGAGGTTCACCCAACAGGTCAATTTTCTCGTCTGAGATAAAATTTGATATGCTTTCAGAAACCAGTTTGTTTACTTCGTCAACCAATGCAGCTTTACCATACATTTTTTTAACTAATCCCATTGGTACTTTTCCTGGTCTGAAACCCGGCATATTTGCCTGCTTTCTGTAATCTTTTAGAACATCGGCTAATTTCGATTCGTAATCTTCCTTGCCAATAGTAATTTTTAGTACTGATTTTAATCCTTCAACATTTTCCTTTGAGATATTCATCTGCCTTTTTTTAATTGTGTGGTAATTAATTACACTTTAATTATAGATAACTTAATAGCTATTCTGTTTTATATAAAAAGTTATAAATTTAAAAAACCGTCTTACTGCCGAGTTATATCGTAAGCGAAGACGGTTGTGAGTATTGTACGGATGAAGGGACTCGAACCCCCACGCCTTTCGGCACTAGATCCTAAGTCTAGCGCGGCTACCAATTACGCCACATCCGCAGGTTTATTTTGCGGTGCAAAGATAATATGATTTTTATTATTGGCCAAACTTTTAAAAAAAATGTTTTTAGTCGAAATTTCTTTTGCGAAGTTGAAAGTCATCACCCAGATAAAGACGTTTAACATCAGTGTCTTCGGCTAACTCTTCAGCTGTTCCTGACGTCAAAATATTACCTTCAAAAAGCAGATATGCACGATCGGTTATGGCAAGTGTCTCGTGTACATTGTGGTCTGTTATTAAGATACCAATATTTTTAAATTTTAGTTTTGCAACAATCTCCTGAATATCTCTAACAGCAATAGGATCAACTCCGGCAAAAGGTTCATCAAGCAGGATGAATTTTGGGTTGATAGCTAGTGCTCTGGCAATTTCAGTTCGTCTTCGTTCGCCACCTGAAAGCTGAATGCCTAGGCTTTTGCGAATGTGCTCTAGTCCAAATTCACCGATAAGCTCTTCGAGTCTCTCTTTTTGCTCTGCCTTAGTAAACTTTGTCATCTCCAACACAGCTTTTATATTGTCCTCAACACTCAACTGCCTGAAAACACTTGCCTCCTGCGCAAGGTAACCAACACCCTTTTGAGCTCTACGGTATACCGGAAAATCGGTTATATCCTCATTATTCAGAAAAATCCTGCCGCTGTTTGGTTGCACCAATCCTACCATCATGTAGAATGTAGTTGTCTTTCCGGCTCCGTTAGGCCCTAGCAGACCTACAATCTCACCCTGCTTAACATTTACAGAAACTCCTTTTACAACAGTTCGTTTGTTATATTTCTTAACAAGGTCTTTTGTGTGTAATATTAACTCTTCCATAATAGTAGTTCTATTCGGCCATTTCAGATTCTCGTTTACGCTCCATCTTTTTTGCAATAATTATCCCTGCTTCGTAAAGAACAATGAGAGGCAGACAAACAAGTATCTGACTAACAATATCAGGAGGGGTTATAATTGCAGCCAACAAAAGAGCTACAACCAGAGCGTGCCGGCGATACTTTTTCAAAAAGTCAGAAGTTACTAAGCCAACTTTAGCCAGAAAGAAGATTACTATTGGTAACTCAAAGATGATACCTCCTGCCAGCACTATTGATGTGATTGTGCTGATGTACGACCCTAAATTAACAATATTCTCAACCTGATCACTTACATGGTAGTTTCCTAAGAAATGTACCGACAGGGGACATATAATATAGTATGAAAATGATACACCTATAATAAATAGTATAGACGAGAAAAATAGTGCTCCGCGTGAATGCTTAACTTCATTGGGATATAGAGCTGGCTTCATGAAACTCCAGAACTCCCAGAAAATATAGGGGAATGCCACAATAACTCCGGCAATAAATGAAACCCATATATGGGTAGTAAATTGACCCGACATATTAATATTCTGAAGAGTTAATCGTGTTTGATTGATGCACAATGCGGGCATCTGTAATGTCTCAGAAAGATTACACAAAAATCTATTAGTTAGAAATTCGGGAGTGCTTGGAGCTAGAATCACTTGATCAAACACAAACTCTTTGAATATAAATGCCAAAATTGCAAATATGAATATTGAGATAAAAGACCGTACTAAGTGCCACCTCAACTCTTCTAAGTGGTCTAAAAAGGACATTTCATTCTTTGGTTTATCTTCCATATCAACTATTCATTTTTTTAATGAGTAAAAAACACTCAATTTTCAATATGCCCCAAAATTAGGAATGATTTTTAAATTATTACCTCTTTAATTCTAATTGTTCAATATTCTTTTCTGTTTTTTTGTTTTAAACAACAAAATTGAGTACTTTCAAATATTGATGA
>JALVBA010000334.1 GCA_027010905.1 Marinilabiliaceae bacterium | reverse complement strand
CATAAACAGTTTTGATGAAAAAGCAGTACTTTTATAATAATATTAATAATTTCAATAACTTAACAATAAAGATAATAATTTCAGAAATGCTATCCTACAAATCGTTACTACTAACCCTGTTTTTCATCACTTTTTCACTTTTTACTAAATCTCAAAACCCCAAAAGGGAGATGAGAGGAGTGTGGGTAGCAACCGTTAAAAACCTCGACTGGCCTTCAGCACCGGGGTTAAGCACCCCCCTTCAGGAACAAGAGATTGATAAAATTTTAACAGACATTAAGAGTCTGGGATTCAATGCCGTGTTCCTACAGGTAAGACCTTCGTCAGATGCGTTTTACAACTCAACAATGGAACCTTGGTCGAAATACCTGACGGGCAAACAGGGTGACGCTCCAAAACCTTACTACGATCCGCTTAAGTATTGGATAGAAGCGGCAAAGGAGTTGGGAATAGAGGTACATGCTTGGATAAACCCTTTCAGACTAACAACCAACCTTGAGGAGGAGTTAACTCCTTACCACCCTTTGCTGAAACACCCCGAGTGGATAATTGAGTACAGAGATGGACTACTGCTTAATCCGGGAATACCTGAAGTGACAGAGTATATCAACAGAGTAATTGCTGAGATAACAATAAATTACGATATTGCCGGTATCCACATGGATGACTACTTCTACCCCTATCCTGATAAAAATATTGAGTTTCCAGATTCGGTCTCGTATAGTCAATATTGCGACACATCCATTTTCAAAACTACTGCCCAATGGAGACGCGATAATGTAAACCGCACCGTTGAATCAATTTATAAAACCATAAAAAGAGTAAAGCCCTGGGTCTCGTTTGGCATCAGCCCTTTTGGTGTGTGGCGAAATGTTGCCGATGACCCTAATGGCTCAAACACTACGGCAGGCATAACCAATTACGACAGTCTAAATGCCGATATTCTAATCTGGTTGCAAAATGGCTGGGTCGATTACATCGCTCCTCAAATTTACTGGTACATGGAGCATCCTGTGGCAAGCTTCAGAGAGCTTTCGGTGTGGTGGAACAAAAACAGTTTTAATACACCTGTCTATCCCGGACTTAGCATTTACAAGATTGGTGTAGGCAAACCAGAATGGGATAACCCGTCGGAGACTCCCAACCAGATAAAACTTGGTAGAGAGTTAAATAGTATTAATGGAAACCTTTTCTTCAGGTATGCCTTCCTGAAAAGAGATTTGCTAGGATTGCAGGACTCGCTCAAACAAAAGTACTACTCCTCTCCTGCCCTTACACCAACTATTAACGGTAATGTCAGCATACCACCTCTTTCTGTTACGAGAGTTAAAGCATGCTATAAGAGATTAAAATGGAAAGTACGAAAAGAGGATATGGAAAATATTAAATTTTTTGTAGTCTACTCATACTCCAAAGATGAGGAGTTTGATGCCAATGATACAGAACAGATATTTTCAATAACAGGAAACCTGACTATCCCACTACTCGTTCGTAATAGAAATAGACAAAAAAGATATTTCAGGGTTTCGGCAGTTGATAAATATGGTAATGAGGGTGAGGTTAGTAAAGAGGTTGATTAGTATCTATTAAACTAAATAATCGTTCTGACAAGTTGTGTTAAGGGAGTTGCAATTTTCATCATCCAGTCATCTTCAATGGTTGGGAATAACCCACCTTACAGAAGATTCACAGTTCGCTGTATTCGTGGTAAATAATATCTTATCTTTGCAAAAATAAAATAAAAACAGGATGGAAAAAGAGGCTCTTTACGGCAAAACACTAAGTGAATTAAGAAACATCACCAACAGATTAAAACTACCGGGGTTCACAGCTAAGCAGATAGCTGAATGGCTCTACAAGAAGGATGTGACAGAGATTGACATGATGAGTAACCTGTCGAAGAGAGCCAGAGCTGAATTAAGTGAGAAGTATGAAATTGGACTAACACCCCACAACTCGTTTCAGGAGTCGGTTGATGGCACAAAGAAATATCTCTTTATTGTTGCTGATGGTCGGTTTGTTGAATCTGCCTACATCCCCGACCGTGACAGAGCAACACTTTGCGTATCCTCACAGATTGGTTGTAAAATGAACTGCGCTTTCTGCATGACCGGCAAACAAGGGTTTCAGGGTCAACTTAGTTCCAGTGAGATTCTAAACCAAATCCGAAGTCTGCCAGAGTATAAGAAACTAACAAATGTGGTTTACATGGGAATGGGTGAGCCTCTCGACAACCTGAGTGAGGTACTAAAAAGCTTGGAGATACTCTCATCAGATTGGGGATATGGCTGGAGTCCACGGCGTGTCACCGTCTCCACAATTGGGATAGTACCGGCGTTAGAGCAATTCATTAAGAAGAGTAATGCACATCTTGCTATCAGTCTGCATACACCATTTAACGAAGAGCGTTCAGATTTAATGCCAATAGAGAGTGTATACCCAATAGAGAAGGTGATGGAGATTATTCGTAAATCAGACTTTAGCGGACAACGGCGCGTCTCCTTTGAGTACATAATGTTTAAGGGTTTGAACGACACTCCGGCTCACATCAAAGGTCTGACTAAACTATTGCAGGGGCTGCGATGCAGAGTTAATATTATCCGCTTTCATCCCATCCCCGGATTTGAGCACACCACATCCTCCAATAAAACACTAGAATGGTTCAGAGATACACTAACTGCAAAAGGAATACCTACTACTATTCGACAAAGCAGAGGTGAAGACATTTTTGCAGCTTGTGGAATGCTATCAACCAACAAGCAGCAACAATAGAAAGAAGTTTTCATTTATTAACCTCGTGCATCTTTGTAACTTGGTCTCTTTATGGCAGAATACTTTTTATCTCAAAAAAAAATCACAAAATCTATTGACTTTTACCGCATTATCTCATAAATTTAATGGCATCAATTATTAATATTTTAAAAACTGATATCATGCTTAAGATTATTTTAAATGGTGCATTAGGAAATGATGCCATAGTAAAAGAGGTTGGTAACAAAAAAGCTATTAATTTTGATGTTGCCGTTTCGATGGACTACAAAGACAGCAGTGGAAACAAAGTTAAAAAAACCGAATGGGTACGAGCCGTTATGTGGAAATATGAAGGTAGAAGTACTAAAATTGCCGACTATCTGAAAAAGGGACAAAAAGTTTTGATTGAGGGTATACCATCAAGTGAAGCATACAAAACAAAAGATGACCAACTTAAATCTGCTCTTCATGTAAATGTTAAAGAACTGGAGTTGATAGGGGCTAACACTTAGAAAGCTTGAAAATCTTCGTGCAACTCCCTTTCCTCTGCAAATCTCTGCGTAACAAAAAACGATGCTGTAACACTAATTTTCCTTTTATACTTTATTTTCTCTATTTTTGAAAAAAGAAAAATAACTTATGAGACGAATAGTATTCATTATAATCCTTCTCCCTGCCCTATTCACTTTCTGTGGTCCAACACCTGAGGAGATTGCCTCTAATGCATTTACACGTGCACAGAAGCTATACGAAGCAAAACAGTTTAACGACACTAAACTTCTGCTCGACAGTATTATTGAAAATCTTCCCGGTCAGATAGAGTATGTTACAAGGTCAGAAGATTTACTGCGTAAAATTAATACATCAGAGCAGGAACAGAACCTTATATTTCTCGACAGCTTGTTACAAGCCAAAGAAGAGGAGCTGAAACCACTGATGAAGAACTTCCGAAAATCTAATGAATATGGAGCAAAAGAGATTCTGATTCACAAACGTCAGAAACCTGAAAATTCCTATGGCAGAACTTTCATACGGGCACACCTTGATATGGATGGTAACTTTTACATCTCAAGCAGATACACCGGTGATTATTGGTTGCATCACAACCAGATAAAGGTCTATTACAACAAAAAGAGTGCTACCACTGAGAAGGTAAAGGAAGATGGTTTCTTAAACAGGCATTTTGAAGATAATGGTACAAAATGGGAGGTTGTCAATTACAAGGATGGTAAGGATAATGGCGTGATAGATTTTATTGCAGCTAACTACGACAAATCTTTAAAAGTTCAGTTTATCGGAAAGAAATACTACTACATTGTAATGGAGAAGTTCGACAAAGAGGCCATTCGTGACGCAAATGAGATTTCGTTTGTTCTGAAAGATATTACTCACATCAAGCAAGAGATTAAAAATACAAAATATCAATTGTCACAATTGAAACCGGGGGGCAGATAACAGTTGGCAGTCAGCAGTAAACCACCCTGTCAGCAGTCGTAGACTCTGACAGCGGTATACGAAAGGCAAAATGCAAAAGTAAAAAGGTAAAAGCTGAGCGATAGTGAAGTCCCGAGTATCGGGATAAAAAGTAAAGAGTAAAAAGGTAAAAGTATTCAGTGTTCAGTAAAACGGTACCAAACCCGAAACCCGAAACCTGAAACTTTAAACCCGGAACCTTGAACCTGAAACCTCCTATCCCCTACCTCTTATCCAGCGCATTCAGTGCAAAAGCATAGGCGCCAATCGAAATTGCTTTACTTGCTCCAAGTTTTGAGATTCCCACTCCGGTACGCGAAAGTGAATCGTACTGTATTCGCTTATCGCTACCCGGTACTGTTATCTCTTTAGAATTACCCTTTAGAAACTCTTTTAATTCATCTTCATTCTCAAAATCAAAAGGTTGCTGAACAAGTCTTCGGAATGTATCTCCGTTAAAATTGGTGTAGGCACTGTTCATCTCGTCAAACATTGCAGGGAAAATAAGTGAGTATGCACCCGACAAACCTCCACCAATCACCACAATACCATCAATCAGAGTAACCAGATGGCTGATTGCATCACCCAATGATTCACCAATAGTACTGAATGCCTCCAAAGCAGCTTTCACATCACCATCCTTCTCTCCGGTTGCTATATCAAAAATATCTTTAGGAGTCAATTCTGAGCTATCGCCTGACACCCAGCTATAAACCCTCTGGATGGCACGTATGCTGATGCTCTCCTCCATATTCATCTCAGGGTGTAGTTTGTTTCGGAGTAACCACACCTCACCAGCACCCGAATTATCACCAATTAGCAGTTCTCCATCACGCACTATTCCGGCACCAAATCCGGTACCCAAAGTTATTCCAACCAGATTCTTAAATCGTTTTGGACTTCCTGCTTTCTCAAATTTATCGTTTATGGCAGGAAGCAGTCCTGCTATAGCCTCACCATAAGCAAACAGGTCACCATCGTTATTTATAAAAACCGGCATGCTAAATTTCTCCTCGAGCATAGACCCCAGAGCAATTCCTCCCCTAAATGCAGGCAGGTTACCAAGATCTCCGATTATTCCGTTTGGATAATCAGCAGGTCCGGGAAAAGCAAAACTAATTGCTACCGGAGCATCATTGAGTTTGGAGACAACCTCCTGAAACCCTGACACAATGGTATTGAGACACAATTTCAGGTCATGTGCATTAGATAGTTTAGCCACAGGAGAAATAATCTCTTCGTTACCACGGATAGCAGAAAATATAAAATTTGTTCCTCCAGCATCGAGAGTCAGCACAACTCTTTTATCATTTATTGTATTCATTGTTCAAATTAATTAAAGTCTAAAAATAAAAAAAACGAATATAACCTGAATTATGC
>JALVBA010000333.1 GCA_027010905.1 Marinilabiliaceae bacterium | reverse complement strand
GAACAAAACTTGTTTAATTTGTCACTAAATTATGAAAAGTTAAACTATTAATTGAAACCGCCACGTGCGAGAGCATGCGTGGTGGTGTGAGAGGGCGGGGGAGTAATCCCCCTACCTACTCGATTAGGATTCCGATTCCTATGATATGGGTTCCCTGCTCGACAGCAGGCGGGGATAAATACTCCTCTTTGATTGTTCAGAGAGGGGGTTTTTATTTTCTCCGTGAATTTTTGTGCAATAACTGATTCGTAAAATTATTATGAAGTTGTATAAGTCTGTATCCATTGAATAAGGGTTGTACACGACTCTTCTCTGATGTAACTCTTGGTTTACATATTCGAATAGTGTATTTTTATAACCATATAAAAAAGTATTAATGGGTAATCATAAAAATAAGCACTCTGTTGTTGTTAAGTTTCTTCTGCATCTGCATCCCAAAAAAGTAGATGAGAATGCTGTGAAATACAGTCGTACTTTTGGCTTAGGGGGTATTAGTGCACTACTGTTTGTTATTCTGGCCACTACCGGAATGATGTTGCGTTTCAGTTACGTGCCGGTTATCGACAGAGCCTATGAATCCATTTTGGATTTGCAGACATACTATATCTTCGGACTTCTGCTCCGAAATATTCACTACTGGAGTGCCAACCTTATGGTTGTTGTGGTGTTTCTACATGTTCTCAGAGTTTTCTATTCGCAATCGATATATTTTGAACGACGCAAGAACTGGCTATGTGGGTTGGTTCTTCTGTTCTTAGTTCTCTCCTTTAATTTCACCGGTTATCTTCTACCATGGGATCAGCTGTCGTTTTGGGCTGTTACAATAATGACTGAGATACTTAGTTACATTCCTCTTATAGGAACCTACCTGAGTGTTATTTTGAGAGGAGGGGAGCAGGTGGGACAGAGTACTCTGATGAACTTTTATGTGTTGCATACCGGTTTGTTGCCTCTGCTGATGATTGTGTTCATGATTTTTCACTTTTGGCTAGTCCGGAAAGCTAAGGGTGTTACAACTTCACAGCCTGAAAGAACTAAGCTTGTAAATGTCAGTTCTCACCTTGTACGTAAGGAGATAATTGCAGCTTTAGCTATAGGTGCTTTGGTGATGTTATTGAGTCTCTTTTTTGATGCTCCGCTAAAAGATATGGCCAATAGCTTGGTTAGTTCAAATCCCAGTAAAGCTCCCTGGTACTTCATGGGTCTACAGGAGTTTCTTATGCATATTCACCCATCGTTTGTTGCATTTGTATTACCTGTTATGGTTTTGTCTCTGTTGATTTACATATCCTATCAAACATCAGAGAGTATTAATGTGGGAGTGTGGTTTAATTCGAAGAGTGGTAAAAAGCAGATGATTAAATCAGCAATATCTTCATTTTTGTTTACATTGATTTTGATTTTTGTTACTGAATATCTGTTGAATTTCAGAGGGTGGTTCAGCTCAATGCCGTTAATAGTTTCAACAGGACTAATTCCGTTTCTACTCTACTTAATTCCAGCGGTTGGTTATTTTTGGTTTCTGTCCAGAGGTAAAAAATCGAATAAGCCGGAGCTTCTGATGTCAATAGTTACCATTATCATTGTATCATATATAGTAATGATGAGTATAGGCATTTGGTTCAGGGGAGAGAGTATGAAATTAATATTTTAAAATAAAACTTAAAAAGTAGATTATGAAAAAATTAGTTTTAGGAATTGCCATTTTATTTATTGTACAAGTTGGATTTTCTCAGGTAAAAAATTTCATTGATCAACCCTATCTTGAAACATCAGCAAAGGTTGACACAATGGTTACTCCCGATAAGATATATTTGTCAATAGATATTAATGAGGGAGATAGTAAAAATAGGGTGTCTGTTGGTGAGCTTGAGAATAGAATGGCCAGACTTCTTAAAAATCTTAAAATTGACATTAAAAAGCAGTTGACACTTTCTGATTTGTCTAGTAATTTTAAAAATTATTTTCTTAAACATAAAAACATTCTTAAGCATAAAAATTACCAGTTAGTGGTTTTTGATGCTGTAACAGCGGGTAAGGTTATTGCAGGATTAGAGGGTGTTGGTATTTCAAATGTTAATCTTCTTAAAACAGAATATTCAAAGATAGAGGAACTCAATCTGGAATTAAAAGGTAAGGCCGTTGCAAAAGCGAAAGTGCAGGCAGAAGCTTTGTTAAAGCCGTTGAACCAAAAATTGGGTGCTGCTATATTTGTTGCAGATGGTTATTCAAATACAAATTATTATTCAGGCGTAAGGGCAGAGGTCATGGCTGCTCCAAGAAGAACAAAAGCTTTTGAACCAATAAATATAGATTTCGAAAAGATAAAGATTGAAAGCAGTGTGAGTGTTAAGTTTAAGATTGAGTAGGGATGAAAGTTATAAGAAGACGAAGCTTCTTGAAGCGATTGATTCTATTTCTTTTTGGAGCTCAATCTGCCTATCTTCTGTTCGATTTTTTTAAGGGGAACAAAGAGAAGGATTTGGATACAGAAGATATATTTGAAGCCAGACATCTGAAAGATTTTGAACCCGGCCGGATTTATCCCTTCTCATCAGGTAAGTTTTATCTGTATAAGTTTGATGATGGAGGGGTTATTGCCGTGTCGTATCGGTGTACTCACCTTGGCTGTACTATCCGGTTTGACGAGGGGAGTGGGAGTTTCGTTTGCCCGTGCCACGCATCAGCATTTAACATTAAGGGAGAGGTGTTGTCACCACCGGCAACAAGACCTTTGGATACACTGCCAGTGCAGATAAAAAATGGTATTGTAAAGGTTGATGTTAATCATCCTCAAAAAAGAAGACGATTTGAACGGTCGCAGTTGGTTTATGGGTAAGATGATTTGATAATGATTTTAACAATCCGGCCATGTAACCCTTTAACCATGAAACCATATAATTAATGAAATATGCAAAACTCAAACTGATTCTCACACTTGTTATCCTGATGTTATATCCGGCATACCTTGTTAAGCGTCTGTACTTTTCGCAAGAGCAATCCAATAAACCAAAGTATGAGTATGTGGGAAAAGAGGCGTGTATCGAGTGCCATGAAGCAGAGTTTAACGATTGGAAGGGTTCTGACCATGATAGGTCTATGGATGTGGCCAATGACTCAACGGTACTTGCCGACTTTAATAATGCAACTTTAAAAAGCAATAATGGTCTTGTTCATCGTATGTTTCGCGACGGTAAAAAGTTTATGGTACATACCGATGGTGTTGAGGGTAAGATGCAGGACTATGAGGTGAATTATGTTTTTGGATGGACTCCGCTGCAAAATTATCTCGTCGAATTTCCGAGTGGCAGACTGCAAACGCTGGCTCTTACCTGGAACACACTGGATAAAGTGTGGTATTACATGCCCGACTCTACCTACAAAGATGAGAATGTTGACTATAAGAACTGGTTGCACTGGACTAATCAGGCTCAAAACTGGAATTCGATGTGTGCTTATTGTCACTCTACTAATCTGGAGAAGGGATATGATTATAAAACGGATAGTTACCACACTACATGGTCGGAGATAAATGTTAGTTGCGAAGCGTGTCACGGACCTTCATCCTACCACGTCGAATGGGCCAATATGCCTAACTATGCTCAGAAGAAGATACCTAACTATGGTTTGGTTGAAAAAACCAGCGGACTTACTAATGTTGAGTATGTTGATAAATGTGCCCGGTGTCATTCGCGTCGCAGTACAATGAACGATTACGACTATCACTCTAAAAATATTTACGACCATCTTATCCCCGTTCTACCCATTGAACCCAACTATTATGTTGATGGGCAAATAAAGGATGAGGATTATGTCTGGGGCTCTTTTACTCAGAGTAAGATGTTTGTGAATGATGTTCAGTGTAACGACTGTCACAATGTACACTCAGGCAAACTGGTTCTGCCTGTAGAGGATAATCAACTCTGTTTACAGTGCCATAAAGCTGCCGATTACGATACACCTGTACATAATCATCACAAGGGTTTTGGTGAGAAAGGGAAAGCAGTAATTTCAGAGTCAGGTGTGAAATTTGAGGTTGGTTCGGGAACGCAGTGTTACAACTGCCACATGCATGGAGGCAACTATATGGGTGTTGATTACAGACGAGACCATAGCTTCAGAATGCCTCGTCCTGATCTTTCGGAGAAGTTAGGCACACCCAATGCTTGTAACCAGTGCCATACGGATAAGAGTAACAAATGGGCTTCAGGCTATGTTGAGAAATGGTTTGGCACAAGCCGACACTTTCAGTTTGGAGAAGCAATATTTGATGCTCAACAAGGTGTTAAAGGAGTTGACAGGAAACTTATCGAGATATTTAAATCACCAATAGAGGTTTATCCAATTAGTAAGAAGGCAACTGCTTTGTCCAGATTGACTTTTGAATCAGACAGCAGTTACAAAGTCTTATATTCGGCCATGAATGATATTGACCCTCAGATGCGACTCATTGCCGTAAGAACATTTCAGATTCAGTCGCAACAGGATATTAACAGGCTGTTGCCAATGTTGAGTGATGAGGCAAAAGCTGTGAGGATGGAGACAACGAACAAACTCTCATTTCTTACTGATGACAGAGTTCCAGCTAAGTACAAAAGAAAGTTTCATGCAGCGTTAAAGGAGTATGAGGAGGTTTTAATCTACAGCTCTGATTTCCCTATGGGGAAGTTCAGTCTGGGAAACTTCTATTATGTCCGTAAGAACTATCCTCTGGCTGAGAAGTTCTTTCTAAGTGCCCTGAAACAGGATTCTGAACTTGATGTTGCAAAAGTAAATATCTCCTATCTGTACAGTGCCATGGGTAAGCCCGAAAAGGCTGAGAAGTATCTCCGTATGGTTGTTGCAAAACATCCTGACGATGCATCGTTTGCTTATAGTCTGGGGCTTGTGCTTTCAGAAACGAAAAAGTACAAGGAGTCACTGAAATATCTTTTAAAAGCTTCAGAAGGGATGCCTGACAACTCCAGGGTTGATTATAATATTGCAATGATGTATGAGTTTTTTAATGATTACGATAGTGCTGTAAGGTATCTCAAAATAGCAATTAGAAAAAATCCTGATGATGTTACTAACTATGCAAATCTCTACTCTTTCTATAATAAGAATAAAAAAGCTGTAGAAGCAATGGCACTAGCTAAAGAGATGATTCTAAAATTCCCTGATGATGCTAATGTACAGCAGTTGCGTAGTGTGGTGAAGTAGGGCTACCCTTGTTGAATATTTTAGATGGATATTAGTAGTTTTTTACGAATATCTACGGTCAACCATAAATTTTAGGCTTAAAATCTACGGTCAACCATAAAAATTAGACTTAAAATTTACGGTTAACCATAAAATTTCATACCTTTGTTATTGAAAATAACGAAAGGATTGCTATGCTTATTCCAAGAACTATATCGGGACAGATAATTAAAGATCTGAAAAAGAGCATGAAAGTGGTTTTGATTTATGGTCCTCGTCAGGCGGGTAAAACCACTCTGGCAAAGGGGCTTGTTGAAAAGTCAGGATTAAAAACTCTTTATGTCAATGGAGATCAACTGAAGTTTGTGGATGTTTTATCGAGCAGAGATTTAACCAAGCTGAGAGGGTTGGTGTCAGGGTATGAACTTCTGTTTATTGACGAAGGGCAGAGGATACCGGAAATAGGCATTACCTTAAAGATACTCCATGACGAGATACCTGAGGTAAAATTATTGGTAACAGGGTCGTCTTCATTTCTATTATCCGGTAAGGTTTCTGAATCGTTAGCAGGTCGAAAAAAAACTTTCTCTCTGTTCCCACTAGCAGTGAAAGAGGTTGCTGAAATTTATAACCCTTTTGAGCTTAATGACAGATTAGAAGAGTGGCTGATTTTTGGCCTTTATCCTGAAGTGCTTAATATTACAGCTAATAATGAGAAAGAAGATTACCTGTTGGATATTGCATCTTCCTATATCTATAAAGATATTATTGAGCTTGAACAGATAAAATTTCCCATGAAGATAAATGAGCTTCTGAGATTGCTGGCATTTCAAATAGGCTCGCAGGTGAGCATACACGAATTAGGAAGGCAGTTAGGGTTGAACAGGGAGACTGTAGAGCGATACTTGTATCTGCTTGAACAGGCATTCATAATATTTCGTGTGCCGGCATTCAGCAAAAATCCACGTAAAGAGATAAAGAAGTCGCAAAAGTATTACTTCTATGACCTCGGTATCAGAAATATCCTTATCAATAACCTGAACCCACTGAGTGTTAGGAATGATGCCGGAGCTTTATGGGAGAATTTCTTAACCGTAGAGAGAATGAAAAAGCTCAGCTACGAGAGGGTTAGTTTTAGTAGATTTTTTTGGCGATCGTACTCAGGTGCTGAGATAGATTACGTTGAGGAGAGAGAGGGAGCTCTATTTGCTTTTGAATTCAAACTCAAATCCTCAAAAGTGAGAACGCCTGCATTGTGGAGAGATCAGTACAAAACGGAGGTTGAGGTTATTAACAGAGATAACTTCCTTGATTTTGTTTTGTAAATCAATCTACCTTCTTAGCCTATTACTTTTGCTTTTTGCCTTTTTACTTTTCACTTTCCTAAATACTATCCTCTTACAAACAGAGCCTTAATTATATGGTTTGCCATCTTCGGGTTCTCTTTCAAACGGCGTGTGCTGTATCCAAACCACTCATTCCCGAAAGGAACATAAACACGCATAGTGTACCCCTTGTCAACGATGCTCTGTCTAAGGTCGGGGGTGACACCGTATAACATTTGAAACTCATATTTATCTTTGGGCACATTGTACTTTTCAATCAGCTCGTATGCTGCCTTAACCAATGGTTTGTCATGCGTGGCAATACCTACATATATTTTATTACGTAACATGTAATCGAGCAGTTTGACGTAATTATCGTTCACCTCCTGATAATCTTTGTAGGCAATCTCTTTAGGTTCAACATAGATACCTTTACACAGTCTGAAATTCAGGGGAGTCTCATCGCTATGCATATCCATCATATCTTCAACATCCTGCATTGTACGTCTCATGTACGATTGAAGTACAAGCCCCACATTATTCGGGAATTCTGCTTTCAGTTTTCTGAACATCTCTATCTCAAGATCAACGCATGGGGAATCCTCCATGTCAACTCTGAGAAAATTATTATACTCAGCTGCCTTTGCCACAATCTCTCTCACATTGCTATAGCAAATATCCTTATCGAGCAGCAGTCCAAACGAGGTTGGTTTCAAAGAGTAGTTACCACTAATCTTCTCCTTCTCAAATCGCTCAATTATCTCCAGATACTCCTCCTTGTTTTTTGTTGCCTCACTTAGGTCTGAGGCAAATTCACCTAAAAGGTCAACAGTAATCTTCATATTATCGGCATTCAAATGTTTTGATACCGAAACTGCCTGATCGATATTCTGTCCTGCAATATACCTTTTCGAAAACACCCAAATAAGTTTTTTGGGAAACAGAGGAATCATGTTTGCTATCAGTTTATTAATCATTATTGCAAATTTTTTATATGCTCTTGGTGTTATTTAATCAACTTTTTGGAACTATTTGTCAACAATCTCGTATTAATTAACATAGTTATCCAAATGAAATTATTAATCCTATAATGGGGTTATGCATGAATTGGACATTACAAAAATCGCTAATACAAACTGATGAAAAAATGATTAATCTCATTAACAGTTGACTTAGTGACATATACTGACACAAGTCAGTTAAAACAGATGACCAAATTCAGTAAAGGGGAAAGCAATAAAATCTTATTTGGATCTGTATTATTATGTAAGGGTTTAAATAGGGGGCTTTAAAATGTACAAAACAAAAAAAACCTTTTTTCTAATTGTTACACTCTGGCTGTTTGGAATAGTTGTAACTGTAGGGCAGGATTGCAACATCTTATCAAAAGCCAACGATATTCACCCGGATCGCTTGTGTGCTCCGGTGAATGTATCGTGGAAAGTAACCTACCGGGGAGTTAATGATGGAGGAACAGGGGATGTAAAAATACTTTTTGATTGGGACGATGGTAGTCCTACTGAGCTTATTCCTGCTATAAATGTAAGTGCTCAGGAGTGGGCTGTAACTCACACTCATGTATATCCTATAGGAGGAGACAAGTGTAATTATCACCCTACCGTATACCTCGTTGTTGCCGGATCTTCGTGCAGCAGCACTATTCAGGAACAGATTGTTACCGTTTGGGATACTGACGATATGAACGGTGGCAAGATGGTTATTGATCCTGATGTTTTTCCTATTTGTTACGGTAACGATGGCACTGTAACTTTTAATGATGTTAGTAACTGGAACTGTACTCCACCTGATGAAAATGACGTGCCAAATAACAGGAGACGTTGGATTCAATGGGTTTACGGAACCGGCGGAACAAACATAAATACAGCTAAAGTAAATGGTGTGGTTGAAACATACCCTTTTAGCGGTACAATAAATATGACCACCGAACCTATTCTTGCTCCTGTTGCTCCTTTTAATCAAACGGAGTCTATATATATCCCTGCCGGCTACAATGTTGGTGATTTCTTTGAAGTAACTTTGCGAAACTGGAACTACTGTAACCCCTACGATACTGTACCTAATGACGGTTTGCCCCCTGCTGACCCAATTAATGGTGACTTTCCTCCTGTTGAAACAACAGCAATTGCTATAATTGTAGCACTACCCGATGGAACCATTACCGCAGTAGGCCCTTTCTGCGAAAATGAACTTCCCATAAATCTTGCTGCTGCTGACCCGGGAGGCTCCTGGTCAGGTCCAGGAATTACAAACTCATCAGTTGGAACATTTGATCCCTCAGTTGCCGGACCCGGATTACATACTATTAACTACGACATTACCAATGTCGATGGGTGTAGTGCAACAGGCGTAACAACAATTCAGGTGTGGGATGCGCCGGAAGCAAATATTCTTGGAGATCCTGCTACATATCTCTGTCCCGGAATTGACCAAACTCTTGACGGTAATCCTTCGCAGGGAACAACCCCTTACACGCATCTTTGGACAGGAGACACCGGCCCACTCAACAATACAAATATCCAAACTCCCAATTTTAATACTGTTACAACCGGTACGTATGATTTGGTTTACCGAGTTACCGATTCAAAAAGCTGTTTTGATGAAGATACAATCGCCGTACATGTATATCCGGTAGATATTCATTTTGAGAATACCGACCTCACCTTGTGTACAAATATTTTAGATACTCTGAAGCCGGAGCCCAAAGGTGGTTCGGGCGTCTATTCATTTCATCTGTGGAGTGGTAGTAGAACGGATCTGCTTTCGAACGCTAATATTGAAAAACCCACATTCTTGTCTCCAATATCAGGACTGTTTAAATATGAATATTACGTGAAAGATAGTCAGGGGTGTGAAGCCTCAGACAGTATTTTCGTAACTGTGCATCAGCAACCAAAAGCCAATGCAGGTGCAAATGACACTATATGCGGCGTAAATAATACGATGAATGCCATTCCAAGTATAGGTACAGGAACCTGGAGCTTGATATCCGGTGCCGGAGGTGTTGCTTTTGCCGATATTCACGATTCCAACACATCAATCACTGTAGATACTTATGGTTCATACTCTCTGGAATGGCTTGAGGACAACAGTGGCTGCGAAGATACAGACAGTGTTAATTTTGTTTTCTACAAGATTCCTGAACCGGTTGCCGCTGCTGATGGCGATACCTGTGGTCTGGCATTCGACATCTCTGTAGCTCCTGATTTGGGTGCAGGTAGGTGGAGCCAGAGCTCAGGCCCTGGAACAGTAACGTTCTTTAACGATACTCAAACTTCAACAGCAGTAGTGGTTAGCATACCTGGCGACTATGTATTCAGGTGGACTGAAGCAAACAGTTTTGGCTGCTCGGGAAGCGACTCAGTGAAAGTGAATTTCTACCCCGTACCGGTTGCCTCTATTGCTCCTTTCGACACATCAGGGTGTAATCCGGTAATTGTTGATTTTCAGAACAGTTCCACTAATGCCGACACCTACAGTTGGAATTTTAACGATGGCTTTATCTCTAACCAGAAGGATCCATCACACACATTTCGTAACCCTATGCCCACACCCTATACTTTTTCAATTGTTATGGTTGCATACAACGCATATGGATGTGTGGATACAACAACACAAGAGCTTACAGTTTCACCAACCCCAATTTCAAGCATTGCCACTGACAGAGGTCCGGGATGTAGTCCGATAACAATTAATTTTGACAATAAATCAGAAGGAGCTACAATTTATGAATGGGATATGGGTGACGGGTCTCCTCTGCTTACCAACGAAGATGTAACTCACACTTTTTACAATTCCGAAACTTTCGTTAAATCATTTGAAGTGAAACTGGCGGTTGAAAACAGCTATGGTTGTACAGATACTTCTAACACATTCATTACCGTCTATCCTCAGGGTAACTTCACACTTACGGCTCAGCCCGATTCAGGATGCTCTCCTGTAAAGATAGATCTAATATCTGAACCCGGGGCGTTCTCCTATAGTTGGGAGTTTGGAGATGGCCAGTCAATACAAGGCTCGAATGCTATCTCTCACATTTATGAGAACTCAGGAAATACCATAGCAACATACAATGTCAAACTTTACACCAGCTCGGTGTTTGGATGTCTTGATACTGCCAATATAGATATTAATGTTAAGCCTTCGCCTGAGAGTAACTTCTCGTACACTCCAAAGGATGGTTGTGCTCCTGTGGATGTGCAGTTCACTAATGAATCGGGAAACGTAACTTCCAGCATCTGGAAGTTTGGCAATGGCGATGAACTATCGCTTCCCAATGATGGTTCAGCAAGTTATACATACGTCAACAATGGCTATGCACCCGACTCGTACCGTGTTTCTTTGGTGGTGGAGAACGTATATAGTTGTACCGATTCAACCAGTAGCACACTGAATATATATCCCAAAGTAACTGCTTCCCTCTCTGATGGAGATAGTGGCTGTAGCCCGCATAACGTTACTTTTATCAACGGCTCGGTAAATGCCAATAAATTCCTTTGGAACTATGGTGATGGTAACAGTTCAACAAAATACTCCGGGTTCAACACATTTATAAATACAACTAATAATGATGTTACCTACAGTGTTGTACTAACTGCCATATCCAATTTCGGGTGTAGCAATACTGACACAACACAGGTTACCGTTTACCGGACACCACAACCGGCTTTTGATGTTACACCAATTAAACAGCAGATGCCAAATTCAACGGTTACGTTAACAAACAATACACCCGGAAACAGTTGGGATTATACATGGCTTTGGGGAGATGGAAACGGCTCAACAGATAAAGATCCTAATCCTTACACCTACTCATTTTCGGGTGATTATGATATTAAGTTAATTGTTGAGGGAGAGCACTGTTCAGATTCAACTAACAAGTCGATAATTATTTTAACCAATCTGCCAACTATTGACTATGGCCCGGATGCTGAAGGGTGTCCTCCACTTACTGTACAGTTCTATAACAACTCTACCGAGTCACACACATTTATGTGGGAGTTTGGTGATGGAGCTGTTTCATCAGAAAAAGAGCCGAAACATACGTACTATGCTTCGGGAGAATACAAAGTTAAGCTAGCTGTTTACGGCCCGGGAGGTACAGCGGAGGCTGAAGATGTAACTATTAAGGTGTTCGATTCACCAAAGGCATATTTCGAGGCTGTACCAAGCAGAATTAAAATACCCGGTCAATCTGTATCTTTCCTTAACAGGTCAACTGATGCCATAAGCAGTTTTTGGGACTTAGGTGACGGAAACACTTCAACGGAGTTTTCATTTATGTATGAATACAAAGAGGCCGGGGTTTATGATGTATCTCTCGAAGTAACAAACGATGAGGGGTGTAAAGACTCCTACGTTCAGCTTGAAGCATGTACTGCCGAACAAGGCGGAAAAATTAGTTTCCCGAATGCTTTTACTCCAAATCCGGCCGGCTCTAATGGTGGGCACTATACCTATGGTGAAAAGGAGAATTTTGTATTCTACCCGTATGTTCAGGAGGGTATTGACGAGTACACCCTTCAGATATATACTCGATGGGGAGAATTTATATTTGAAAGCCATGATATTAAGATTGGATGGGATGGATATTACCGTGGCAAACTATCTCCTCAAGGTGTGTACATTTACAAAGCAACATGTAAATTTGGAACAGGATTATTAAAAGTTACAACGGGAGATGTTACTCTGATTAGATAGAAGAGAGTAAAAAGGCAGAAGCAGAAAGTGGAAAGAGAAGTGAGTTGAAAAGTTACATAACTGGAATTGTGATGAAAAGGGTAGAATAAGAATAATAGATGAGTAGAAGGATTTTATACATAGCAGTTTTATTAGTTCTGATGATGACCATCGGAGCTAAGAGAGGTTATGCTCAGGATCCGCACTTCTCGCAGTTCTATGCCAATCCGCTATATCTTAGTCCCTCACTGGCAGGAGCTACTGATGGAGGAAGGATGATATTGAACTATCGTAATCAATGGCCCTCAATCTCAACAGCATTCACAACATATTCTATCTCTTTTGATAATTTCTTTCCCATATTTAATAGTGGATTGGGCTTTTACTTAATACAGGATAATGCCGGCAGTGCCGGTTTGAAAACTACAAATGCAGCATTTCAGTATTCGTACAACCTGATTATAAACGATAAGTGGCAGGTTGTTCCGGGTATTCAGTTTGAATATGGAAATAAAGCAATTGATTTCACTAAGCTTAAATTTGCTGATGAGAAGATTGGTGGAGGCTCATCAGGTTCCTGGGACAGACTGGGTAATGAACAGGCAAACTACATGGATCTTGCAGCATCGGTATTTGCCTACAGCCCTAAGTACTGGGCAGGTCTTACTGTTAATCATCTTGCAAAACCCAACTACTCGTTCTTAGGTGAAGAGATGAAATATGACACTAAATACACTGTGTATGGAGGAATGAATATTTGGAAAGAGAGGCACAGAACAAGCACTGTTGAACGTTCATTCTCGTTTAGTTTCAGATTGCAGCATCAAAAAAAATTCAATCAGGCTGATGTTGGAGTATATTGGCACAATTCACCTATGGAGGTTGGTATTTGGTACAGAGGTCTGCCTTTGGGTAACGAAGTAAAAAGCTCAATCAATCAGGATGCCATTGTCGCGTTGTTAGCCTACGATCTTGGCCCTTTTAGGATTGGTTATAGTTACGATATCACAATATCCGGATTAGGTACACAGTCAGCCGGGGCACATGAAATATCAATTATATTTGAATTTAATCAGCGACTGAGTCTTAGAGCAGCAGGAAGTCGACCTGCCGTTCCATGTTCATCAACAGCCAATCCACTTTCAAGTACAAAAAGGAAGTTTAAAAGAAAATCGAGAAAAATTTTCTAAATTTGCTCTGTGAGCAGAGTTAATCCACAAATAGAAGATAGCTGGAAAGAAGTTTTAACTGATGAGTTCAACAAACCATACTTTGAACAGCTAAAGCATTTTCTGATTGAGGAGAAGAGACACTACGCCATCTATCCACCGGGGCAGTTAATATTCAATGCTTTCAACCAAACTCCTTTTAACAAGTTAAAGGTGGTAATACTGGGGCAAGACCCCTATCACGGAAAAGGACAAGCACACGGGCTTAGCTTCTCAGTACCCGACGGAGTTCTACCGCCTCCATCACTTCAAAATATATTTAAAGAGATAAACACTGATGTTGGTACTCCTACTCCTCAAAGCGGTAATCTTACTCGTTTGGCAGAGCAGGGGGTGATGCTGCTAAATGCAATCTTAACTGTTCGTGCGGGGAAGGCAGCCACTCATCACGACCGGGGATGGGAGCATTTTACCGATACGGTTATTCAAAAGATATCAGAACATAGAAGCGGTGTAGTCTTTCTGCTTTGGGGAAAATACGCAAGAAATAAAAAAGTTCTGATCGATAGAGGCAAACATCTGATTCTCGAAGCACCACATCCGTCACCCTACAGTGCCGGTTACGGATTTTTCGGATGTAAGCACTTCTCAAAAGCAAACGAATACCTTATTAAAAACGGGAGTGAAGCTATTGAGTGGTAAAAAAGTAGCCACTCCCAACCTCCCTGAGGGGAGGGATAAAAATAAACAACAAACCCTCCGAGAATTTGAAACTCTCGGAGGGTTTTGATGTTTTTAATTTTTAAACGAATAGATGATACTTACTTAACCTCAATCATTCTTTTTGGTTTTGGCTTAACCTCTTCTCTCTTGCCAAGGAAAACTTCCAAAATACCATCCTTGTAATTACCTTTTATTGTTGATTCATCAATAACATTATCAGGCAATCTGAATGATCGGGTAAATGAAGAGTAGTTAAATTCACGTTTTGTAAAGTTCTCTTTTTTCTCCTCTTTTTTCTCCTCTTCAGTAGCTGAAATAGTTAACACTCCTTTGTCTATAGATACGTTAAAGTTATCTTTCTTGAATCCGGGAGCTACTACTTCAATAATAAAATTGTCCTCATTCTCTTTCACGTTAACAGCTGGAAGGGTTGCAACATCATCTTCAGCAACATCTGAGTTGAAGAATTCGTTTCTGAATACATTGTTTATCAAGCTTCCTAACTCAGGCATCATGTAGTTGTTTCTTCTTACTAGTGTCATTTTAATGTCCTCCTATATTTTAGTTTATAAATAATTTCACTTTACTTCAACCAAACTAAATGCCAACTTACAAAACAGGAAACTATGACATGAACAATCTCATAATCATGACATTATGGCCTTTGAGGATAGAAAATAGAGGACAAACTGTCAGACGGAATAGTAATTAGAGAGAAAAGCCTTAATTATCTAATTCAATATTTTTCATCCCGGGCTTAATATCTGTAAAAGGTCTGGAAAGGAGTTTTTTGGGATTTCTCTTTTTGATAATTGTTCAGCGAGAATATATAAAAATTTTTAAGGCGCGGATTTGCAATCTGTGCCACCATTACTTAACTACACACACATTCAATAATCCTTTTCCTCCTGCATAATCAAAGGCACTGCTATAGACATAATCTTCTTCCCTAAACATCAACTCTTCTTGTACAGGATTCTGATGTATATAGTTTAGTTTTTGGTCTATAACTGCATTACTCCAAAGCTATATTGGCTTGTTATCTGAACGCCTTGTTTATTCGTTTAACTGTTTATTTGTTTAATTATTTTATCAACTTCCTGTATTTTATTCTGTGAGGAGTAGTATCTCCCAGTCGTTTTTTCTTATGCTCCTCATACTCTGAGAACGATCCTTCGTAGAAGTAGACGGTTGAATCTCCTTCAAAAGCAAGTATGTGTGTTGCCACCCGGTCGAGGAACCATCTGTCGTGAGAGATAACTACGGCACAACCTGCAAAACCCTCTAATCCCTCCTCCAGAGCCCGCAAGGTATTCACATCAATATCATTTGTAGGCTCATCAAGTAGCAGAACATTTGCCTCCTCTTTTAGTGTAAGTGACAAGTGCAAGCGGTTGCGTTCACCTCCTGACAGCACTCCACACTTCTTCTCTTGGTCAGATCCTGTAAAGTTGAAGCGCCCCAAATAGGCTCGTGAATTAATTTCGCGGTTACCCATCTTAATAAAATCTTGCCCTCCTGAAACCACTTCGTAAACACTCTTATCGGGATCAATTCCGGTGTGTGTTTGGTCTACATACCCTATCTTCACTGTTTCGCCAATCTCAAAATCACCTTTGTCAGCTTGCTCCATTTTCATAATCAACCTGAAGATAGTTGTTTTACCTGCTCCATTTGGACCTATAACACCTACTATTCCATTTCGGGGAAGCACAAAATCCAATCCTTCAAAAAGCAGTTTGTCACCATAGCCCTTGGCCACATCCTTTGCAATAATAACCTTCTCTCCCAATCGGGGGCCATTAGGAATAAATATTTCAAGTTTTCCCTCCTTCTCTTTAATATCCTCTTTCATCAGCTTGTCGTATGATGACAAACGGGCTTTCGATTTTGCTTGACGGGCTTTTGGTGCCATCCTCACCCACTCGAGCTCTCGCTCCAGTGTCTTTCTGCGTTTAGATGCCTGCTTCTCTTCAATAGCCATTCTTTTTGTCTTCTGCTCAAGCCATGATGAATAATTTCCTTTCCACGGAATCCCCTCTCCTCTATCAAGTTCAAGAATCCATTCGGCTACATTATCGAGGAAGTATCTATCGTGGGTTATTGCAATAACGGTACCTTTATACTGTTGCAAATGCTGCTCAAGCCACTGCACTGATTCAGCATCAAGGTGGTTAGTTGGCTCATCAAGAAGTAATACGTCAGGCTCTTTTAACAATAGTCTGCACAATGCAATACGGCGCTTCTCTCCTCCTGAGAGAACACCGATCTTCTGGTCTTCAGGCGGACACCTAAGCGCATCCATTGCTCTCTCAATCTTTGTATCAAGATTCCAGGCATCATACTGGTCGATCTTCTCCTGAAGCTTTGCCTGCTCATCCATAAGAGCCTGCATCTTGTCAGGATCTTCCAGAACATCAGGATCACCAAATCTTGTATTAACATCCTCGTATGCTTTCAGCACGTCCACTACCTCCTGAACACCCTCTTCAACCACCTCTCGGGTTGTTTTGTTATCGTCGAGCTGAGGCTCCTGCTCAAGATACCCAACAGTGTAACCGGGAGAAAAAACCACATCTCCCTGAAAGTTTTTCTCAACACCTGCTATTATCTTCAACAGAGTTGATTTCCCTGATCCATTGAGACCGATAATTCCAATCTTTGCCCCATAAAAGAATGAGAGATAGATATTACTGAGAACCTTTTTTTGCGGAGGATAGGTCTTGCTTACCTCCACCATACTAAATATTATTTTCTTATCATCAGCCATATTTGTTTTTTTACTTCTTTCCTTCTTTCCTTGTACTTTTTACTTTTGCCTTAATGTTCTGCCATTTTTTTCAGATCCTTTGCCAGAAGGTAATCCCGGTGTTTCGAATTCACCATATGGTAGTCGAAATAGTAGAACTGCGAATCGGCAGCACCCATTAAAATCTTATAACAACGCGCTTTGTATTTTGTTCCTTCGGGTCCCACTTTATGCAGAAATACCACATCCGGATCTTTACTCTCAATAGCTTCCATAATCTCTTCGCGCGAAACTATTTTAACGTCGTGAGGATAAATCTTCTGAATCTTCTTTTGTGTATTGATTGTAGGCTCGAGATCGTTAGCTACTAGCAAAAGAGTTTTATTCTTCAAACTTTTAATGTTCTTATTGTAATATTTAAATACGTTTGATTTGATCAAATCAGGATTCTCGGTCATCAGCTTAACATGATTCTGAATAAAACTGACAAAAGCATCTATCTTGTATGAGTAGCTATCGTCATCAACCTTAAGATACGACAGAGGCACAGAGCACAAATCGGGAAGATCTCTCACCTCTCTCTCATCTTCACCTAACAGAAGGCTAAGAAATTTATATCTGGCCTTAGTTTTATCCCTATCAAAAGTTACAACTGTAGTTACCAGAAATGAGTATGACGGATCACCCTTCATCTCTTCAAACTCCTGATCGGTAATGAAATCAAATGGAGTCAGAGTCCAGTGCTCATTCATTACATCTTTAATTTTAAAATTAAAGTCACTCATAGGATTAATATCCATTACTACTAATGTTTTAGTATTCTTAAAAGCGTCGTAATTCGCTTTAGTAGGAATATGCTCTTTTGCATTTCCCCAATAACCAAACATCACCATCACTAAAAATAGAATTCCTTTTCTCATCATTTTGAAATAATTTTAGTAAAACATTTTAATTTGAAATTAATAGTGTACACTATAAAAAC
>JALVBA010000332.1 GCA_027010905.1 Marinilabiliaceae bacterium | reverse complement strand
ATTTCAAAATTGGGCGATGAGGGAGTTGAACCTCCGACCCTCCCGATATAAATCGGGATGCTCTGAACCAACTGAGCTAATCGCCCCGGAATTTTATTACATCAGTACTTTAAAAGTTATGCGATGAGGGAGTTGAACCTCCGACCCTCCCGATATAAATCGGGATGCTCTGAACCAACTGAGCTAATCGCTCCGGAATTTTATTACATCAGTACTTTAGAAGTTATGCGATGAGGGAGTTGAACCTCCGACCCTCCCGATATAAATCGGGATGCTCTGAACCAACTGAGCTAATCGCCCTGAATGTGATGTATAATAAAAATTTCAGGTAAAAATCTTATCGTTATAAGACAATTTACATCGTGCTTTTTCCAAAAGCGATTGCAAATATAGAACTCTTTTTTATTTTGTCCAAACAAAATATCTGTTTTACAAAATATCTGCAACAATAAAAGTGCTACCACCTATGAAAATCAAGTCGTTAGGGGTAGATAATTTTCGTGCTTTTTCAAGTGATTCTTTCACATTTGGGAAACAGTAACCTTTAAGATTAAACTGTTTTGCTTTTTCCATTAATAACTTCTCATCGAGGCTTCGGGGTATAGCTGCTCTGGTGAAGTAGTAGGTAGCCTTTGTTGGCAACAGAGCTAAAATGGCATCTGTATCTTTATCATTTACCATTCCCCACACAATGTGGAGTTTTTTGTAAGGAGTATTCTCTATCTGCTCAACAACTGCTTTTATTCCGGCTTCATTATGTCCGATGTCGCATATCACACGTGGATTACGGTCAACTATTTGCCATCTACCAAGAAGACCGGTGGAGGATTGAACCTTTTCCATTCCATTGTAGATGTCTCTATTCTCTATTTTATAATTCAGCCCTACTAATGTTTTACAGGCTGCCAGCACTGTTATTATATTCTTTTTCTGATACCAACCCAGCAAAGAGACTTTTAAATCACTGTATCTCACTTCACCATTTGAATATACTTGCATAATCTGTTTCTCATCTGCCGAAAAGGTTGAGAATGGAATCTGATATAGCGACGTGGCATCAATCAACTGCGCATTGCGCTCTCTGGCAATTCTGTTGAATACTACATCTGTTTCTGTACCTCTTTCGCCAATAACAACGGGAGTATCAGCTTTAATAATACCTGCTTTTTCTTTCGCTATTTGTGCTTTTGTGTCTCCCAGGAAATAGGTGTGGTCGAGGGCAATATTTGTAATTACCGATAAATCGGGTGAAATGATATTGGTGGAATCGAGCCGTCCGCCCATTCCTACCTCAACAACTGCAACATCTACCCTCTCTTGTTTGAAATAGTCAAAGGCCATTACAGCAATCATCTCAAAAAATGAAGGCTCAAGCTTATCAATGATGTTGCTGTGCTCTTCAACAAACCGAACA
Organism: Marinilabiliaceae bacterium; assembly: GCA_027010905.1. Taxonomy (GTDB): domain Bacteria; phylum Bacteroidota; class Bacteroidia; order Bacteroidales; family Marinilabiliaceae; genus JAADEM01. Next base: position 4,219 of record JALVBA010000332.1, on the reverse strand, counting down.
ACATTATTTTGTGGTATCTGCTTGCCGTCTATTTTTATTCTCTCTCTGAAATCTTTAAGATGAGGCGAGGTGTAGAGCCCCACTTTGTATCCCGCCTGTTGAAGTATTGAAGCCAGCATGTGCGATACGCTACCTTTGCCGTTCGTTCCTGCTACGTGTATCGTTTTGTAGTTTTTGTGCGGATGTTCAAAATATTTATCAAGCAGAAGTGTTGTTTGCAGGTCGGCTTTGTACGCAGCCTTTCCCTGCCGTTGGTACATGGGCAACTGCTCAAACAAAAACTTAGTGGCCTCTTCGTATGTCATTTGTAAATATGGGTTTTAGTATTTATGAAAATGTTGCTAAAGTTAAAGAAATATATTTTGACAAAGTAGTTCTGCAATTCAAAAGGGATGTAATTTTAATGGTTTATGTGTAGAGTCAAGAATGAAATTTTGATAACTTATTTGTACCACCTAAAAATATTATTTACCAAAATACCAGGTTTGCTCACAAATATTTTACTAAATTTAGGTAATCAAAAAAAAACTACTGTTATGGCAAAGAAGATTTTTATTCTCGATACTAATGTGTTACTGCACGATCACAAATGTATCTACAATATGGACGATAATGATATAATTATTCCTATTGTTGTTTTGGAGGAGTTGGACAAGTTTAAAAAGGGTAATGAGCTGATTAATTATCAGGCACGCGAATTTGTAAGAGAGTTGGATCGGCTGGCAGGTGTGAAGCTTTTTAGCGATGGAGTTTCGCTTGGTGCTAAAAAGGGTAAGCTGTTTGTTGCAACCGGAAAGCCTTACCCTGAGGTTATGCGAGAATCATTTTCTGAAAGAAATGCTGATCACCGCATACTTGCTATTTCGTTGTATGTGAGAGATAAGTTTCCGAAACGCACGGTTATGCTGATGACAAAGGATCTTAACCTTAGAATGAAAGCTAAGTCGTTAGGATTACTTTCTCAGGATTATGAGTCGGATAAGGTAAAGGATCTTGACATTCTCTATAAAGGAGTTGATATTTATGAAGATTTCGATGCTACACTTATCTCACTACTGTATGAAAAGAAAGCTATTTCGAAAGATGAGTTTGCTATTGATGGTGATATCACAGCAAACCAATATTTTGTTCTTCGAAACGGAAACCAGAGTATTTTGGCCTACTTCGATCCGTTTAACAATGTAATACGCAGGGTTGAGAAACATAGTGCTTTTGGTATTGAACCAAGAAATGCAGAACAGACATTTTCACTACATGCCCTGATGAACCCCGACATTAAATTGGTATCGTTGACAGGTAAGGCCGGTACAGGCAAAACTCTGCTTGCTCTTGCAGCCGCACTTCACCAACATGAGCAGTACAGGCAAATATTGTTGGCACGACCCATTGTCCCTCTGGCAAATCGTGATTTGGGTTTCCTGCCGGGTGATGTAAAAGAGAAGATAGGCCCCTATATGCAACCTCTGTTCGACAATCTTGGAGTTATCAAAAGCAGATTTAAAAAGCAGGGTAGGGAAAATTTTCTGATTGATGAGCTTCTTAGGAATGAACAGCTTGTGATTACACCTCTGGCTTACATACGCGGACGAAGCCTCTCTGACTCATTTTTTATTATTGATGAGGCTCAAAACCTTACACCACACGAGGTAAAGACAATTATTACCCGAGCAGGTGAGGGAACAAAGATGGTTTTTACCGGAGATATTGAACAGATCGACTCACCATATCTCGATATGCAGTCAAACGGACTGGCATACCTAACAGACAAAATGAAGGGCGAAGAGCTGTTTGCTCATGTTAATCTAGTTAAAGGAGAACGTAGTTATCTTGCTGAACTGGCTTCGCATATATTGTAATTAAGTCGCAAAGGGGATAATATAGTGTCATGATATGTTTGACCTGATACTAGTGTTTTCGCCGTTGGGTATATATTCTTCATAGTTAATTTCGCTATTTTTTATACTTTTGCGGGCAGTACACGGTTTGGAGGAATGGAGGTTGAATAATTTCGGATTTGAATGATAGACGGCACAGTTTTTGAAGATAAGAGAGTAGCTTTTTTCACTTTAGGGTGCAAACTGAATTTCAGCGAGACATCAGGAATTGCTAGGGCTATGCTAGATGCAGGTTTTCAGAGGGTTAACTTCAATGAGGAGGCCGATGTGTATGTTATAAATACATGCTCGGTTACTGAAATTGCAGATAAAAAATGTAAACAGGCTATCAGGCGTGCTGTTAAGAAAAATCCAGCTGCATTTATAATTGTTACCGGTTGTTTTGTTCAGCTTAAACCGAGAGATATTTCTAAAATTGAAGGTGTTGACCTTATCTTAGGATCAAATGAGAAGATGGATGTGATGAGATATCTTGGTGATTTGAATAAAAATCAAAATCCTGATGTGATAAGTGGGGAGATAATGAAAACAAAAGAGTTCAAACCCACATACTCCTCCGGTGACCGTACTCGCTGTTTTTTGAAGATACAGGACGGATGTGACTATCTTTGCAGCTACTGCACTATTCCCTTTGCCCGAGGGCTTAGTCGTAGTGATACAATAGAAAAAACCATAAATCAAGCTGAAGAGGCAATTAAATCAGGTGCAAAAGAGATTATACTTACCGGGGTTAATATTGGTGATTTCGGCAAAGGGAACGGGGAGTCTTTCTTAGAGTTGATAAAAGAGCTGGATAAGCTGAATGGTGTTGAGAGATACCGGATATCCTCTATCGAACCAAACCTGATTACCAATGAGGTGATTGATTTTGTTGCTCAGTCGGGTAAGTTTATGCCCCATTTTCATGTGCCGTTGCAGTCGGGCTCTGATGAAGTTCTGAAACTTATGAAGCGAAAGTACGACAGTGCCCATTTTGCTAATCGTATCAGTTACATAAGGCAGAGAATACCCCATGCATTTATAGGTGTTGATGTGATTACTGGTGTGAGGGGCGAAACAGACAAGCATTACCGTGAGACAGTTAGTTTTCTTGAAAAGATAGACTATTCGCAACTTCATGTATTTACATATTCTGAGAGGCCGGGCACGCAGGCTCTGAATATTGCGGAGGTTGTTCCTATTGAGGAGAGAAGACGAAGGAGTAAAGAGCTGCATGAACTGTCGGAGAAACGGAGGAATAGCTTTTATAAATCTAACTTAGGTGCTGAAGCTAAAGTGCTATTTGAAAAAAATATTCATGACGGTGAGATTTATGGCTTTACGGAAAACTATATTCGTGTAGGTGTTGCCAGCGATGAAAGCTTAATAAATAGAATTAGAAAGGTAAAATTGCAGATACTCTCTTTCGATGGAGAGTCGATATCAGGTGTGTTAAAATAGAAATTATGGAACTGAAAAATATTTGTAACCAGGTTGTTCAGATTGCCCGCGAAACAGGTGATTTTATTAAAGAGATGCGTGCAAGTGGAGATTTGTCTGTCGAAGTAAAGGGACGTAATGATTTTGTTACCCGGGTTGATAAGTTGTCAGAAGAGAGAATTGTAAAGGCACTGAATGATTTGATTCCCGGTGCAGGTTTTATCGTTGAGGAGAATTCTGTTAGCGAAAAGGGAGAGGAGTACAACTGGATTGTTGACCCTATAGATGGCACAACAAATTTTATTCACGGAGTAATGCCTTATGCCATAAGTATAGGGTTGGAGTACAAGAAAGAGATGATTCTTGGAGTTGTTTTTGAAGCCGGGCTTAATGAGTGCTTTTATGCCTGGAAGGGTGGAGGAGCATGGCTAGACGATGAAAAAATTTCTGTTTCTGATAGTAAATTTGTTTCTGACAGCTTGATTGCTACAGGGTTTCCATACAATAATTTTACGAAAATGGAACAGTTTATGGAGACGATGGATTATTTCATGAAGAATTCTCATGGAGTCAGACGACTAGGGTCAGCCGCTACAGATTTAGTATATGTTGCTTGTGGAAGGTATGATGCATTTTACGAGTATGGTTTGCAACCGTGGGATGTGGCTGCCGGGATTATAATTATCAGAGAGGCCGGGGGGAAGGTTTGTGACTTCTCCGGTGGGAGTGATTTCCTCTTTAGTGGAGAGATAGTTACTTCGGCAAGCGGTATCTTTGATGAGTTTGTCGGAGTAATAAAGAAAATTATGAAGTAAGTTTATGACCGGTTTTATTATTGTTGTCGGCATTTTAAAATAGCATCTGTTTTTCATATTTAAATAATTATGCAAAAAGTATATTACAGT
>JALVBA010000331.1 GCA_027010905.1 Marinilabiliaceae bacterium | reverse complement strand
ATACTAGTTTGATTGACACATTTTCGGAATTTAAAGAGTTGAAAAATATCGACAGGGCTACTATGATTAGAGTTCTGGAGGATTCGTTCAGAAGCGTTCTGGCAAAAAGGTTCGGTACTGATGAGAACTTTGATGTTATAATAAATGACGATAAAGGTGACTTTGAAATATGGAGAAATCGTGAGGTTGTTAACGACGGTGAAGTTGAAGATGAGAACTTACAGATATCTTTATTGGAGGCAAAAAAGATTGATACTGATTACGAAGTTGGTGAAGAGGTAACTGACGAAGTAAAGTTTCTTGAGTTTGGAAGACGTGCTGTATTGAGCCTGCGTCAAAACCTTTCGGCACGTATACTTGAACTTGAAAAAGATAATATTTATCACAAGTACAAAGAGTGTATCGGTGATATTATTACAGGTGAGGTGTACCAGATTTGGAAAAAAGAGATTCTTATCCTCGATGATGATGGTAATGATCTGATACTTCCTAAAACAGAGCAGATACCTTCTGATTTTTTCCACAAAGGTGATACCGTAAGAGCGGTTGTTGTTAAGGTTGAAATAAGAAATAATAATCCGTTAATTGTACTTTCTCGTACATCTCCGGTTTTCCTTGAGCGTCTGTTCGAGCTAGAAGTACCTGAAATATTTGACGGATTAATTACGATTAAAAAGATCGTAAGAATACCCGGTGAGCGTGCAAAGATTGCTGTTGAGTCGTACGATGAGCGTGTAGACCCGGTAGGAGCATGTGTTGGAATGAAGGGCTCACGTATTCACGGTATCGTTCGTGAGTTGAGAAACGAGAATATCGATGTGATTAACTTCACCGCTAATACTCAGCTTTTTATACAGCGTGCCTTAAATCCGGCAAAAATATCAAACATCAAGCTTCTTGAAGATGAAGGTAGAGCCGAGGTTTATTTGAGACCTGAAGAGGTGTCTCTGGCAATTGGTAAAGGTGGTTTGAATATTAAGTTAGCCAGCCAGCTTACAGGATACGAGATTGACGTATACCGTGATGTGGAGACTGACGATGAAGATGACGTTAAATTGGACGAGTTTAGCGATGAGATAGAGCAGTGGGTCATTGACGAATTGAAAGCAGTTGGATGTGATACTGCCAGATCAGTAATTGATTTGACTTTTGAAGATCTTGTTAAACGTACTGACCTTGAAGAGGAGACAATAAAAGAGGTTCTGAATGTGTTGAAAGCTGAATTTGAATAAATAAACTATATTTGCCCTCAGTAAACAGTAAGATATTAAATTTTTGAAATAGTAGAGTCCTTATATATGGCAGTTGGTAAAAGATTAAGTAAAGTAGCCCGTGAGTTTAATGTTGGAACATCCACAATTGTAGATTTCCTGCATAAGAAGGGTTATGACATTGATACAAACCCAAATACGAAAATCAGTGATGAGTTGTATTTCTTGTTGGACATGGAGTATAAATCGGATTTGAAAGTACGTAAAGAGTCGGAGGAATTGGGTCATCATTTTTCAGCGAAACATAAGAGTGAGAGTGTTTCTATTGAAGATGTACGGACAGATATTTCTGGAAATGAAACTTCTGTTGAGAAGAAAGAGGTAAAAGCAGAGGAGGTTATTGAGGAGAAAACAAAGGCAGACCTAAACATTAAAGTTGTTGGTAAGATTGATGTTAACGAAGTAGCCCAGAAGAAGAGTGCAGGGAAAAAAGGAACTCCTCAAAAGGAGACGCCAAAGCCTAAGGCTAAAGAGAAAGCTCCGGTTGTTGAAAAAGTGACTCTCAAAAAGGAGGAGAAACCGGTTGTTAAAAAAGAGCCTGAGCATATCCCTACTAAGGCAGAAAAACTTGGTGAAGACATGAAGGTGGTGGGTAAGATTAATCTGGATAAACCCAAGTCTACAAAACTAGAAAAGAAAAGGCCGGAACTTAAAAAAGTTGCTAGTAAGGAAGCTGAGTCAAAGCCAAAGGCTGAGGAAGTTTCTACACCTCCGGTTAAAGAAGTTGCTGTAGAAAAGAGCGAGAGTAAAAGTGCTGGGATGGAGATATTTAAGCCTAACAAAACAGCAAAACTTTCCGGGCCTACTGTTGTAGGAAAGATTAACTTACCTAAAGAGCCGATAAAGTCAACCGATTCGAAAGAGGAGAGGAAGAAGAACAGAAAGAAGAGAAAGCGTATTCGTAAAGATAAGGTTGATATTAATGCAAAAGTACAACCTGCTGCTCCAGGTGGAAGTACTAAACCGGGTGGTGGGAAGAGTGGTGATGGACGTAAAAGAAGAGTTGTTCAGCACAAACTAAAGAAGAGACCTGTTCATAAGGAGGTTGCAGAGGAAGATGTTCAAAAACAGATAAAAGATACACTTGCCCGATTAACTAAAAAGGGTAAGTCAAAAACATCAAAGTACCGTCGTGAGAAGCGTGATGCTGTAAGTCAAAAGAATATTGCGGAGATAGAGAAGCAGGATCAGGAGAAGAAGGTACTAAAAGTTACAGAGTTTGTTACTGCTAACGAATTAGCCAGCATGATGGATGTTGCCGTAAATGAGGTGATATCTACTTTTATGTCGTTGGGTGTATTCGTATCTATAAATCAACGTCTTGATGCTGAGACTCTTTCACTGGTTGCCGAGGAGTTTGGTTATCAGGTTGAATTTGTTGATGCAACAGTTGTTGAGGCCATTGAAGAGGATGATGACAGTGAGGAAGAATTGATTGAAAGACCTCCTATTGTTACTATCATGGGTCATGTTGACCACGGTAAAACATCGTTACTTGACTTTATACGAAGCTCAAATGTTATTTCAGGTGAGGCCGGTGGTATCACTCAGCATATTGGAGCCTATGGAGTGAAACTGAAAAATGGTCGTGCCATTACTTTCCTTGATACACCGGGTCATGAGGCGTTTACTGCCATGCGTGCCAGAGGTGCTCAGGTAACCGATATTGTAATTGTAATAGTAGCTGCCGACGACAATGTAATGCCCCAGACAAAAGAGGCAATTAACCATGCTTCGGCTGCCGGCGTTCCTATAATTTTTGCAATAAATAAGATTGATAAGGAGGGGGCTAATCCTAATAAGATAAAAGAGGAGCTTGCAAATATGAATTATCTCATTGAAGAGTGGGGAGGTAAATATCAGTCGCAGGAGATATCAGCCAAAACAGGGCTGAATGTTGAGGCACTCTTAGAGAAAGTGCTTTTAGAGGCAGATTTGCTAGAACTTAAAGCTAATCCTAACAGACAAGCTACAGGTGCGGTTATTGAATCATCACTCGATAAAGGACGTGGATACGTTGCTACAGTGCTTGTGAGTAAAGGAAGTATGCGTATTGGTGATATGATTCTTGCGGGTTCGCATCATGGTCATATTAAAGCCATGTTTAACGAGCGAAACCAGAAAGTGGAAGTGGCAGGCCCCAGTGATCCTGTGTTGATACTTGGATTGAATGGTGCTCCTCAGGCGGGTGAGAAATTCAACGTGCTAAAGGATGAGAGGGAAGCAAAGGAGATTGCGACAAAACGTGAACAGTTACAGCGCGAGCAGGGAATGCGAGCCAAAAAACATATTACACTTGACGAGATTGGTCGTCGATTGGCCATTGGAAACTTCCAGGAGTTGAATGTTGTGGTTAAAGGTGATGTTGACGGCTCGGTCGAGGCTCTGTCAGATTCGTTAATAAAATTATCTACCGACGAGATACAGGTTAATGTTATTCATAAAGCAGTTGGTCAGATTTCAGAGACTGATATTATGCTTGCTACTGCATCCAATGCAATTGTAATAGGATTTCAGGTGCGTCCGTCAATGGCTGCGCGTAAGATGGCAGAGAATGAGGAGATTGATATACGTCTATACTCTATTATTTATGATGCTATTGAGGAGCTTAAGTCTGCAATGGAGGGAATGTTATCGCCTGAAGTTAAAGAGGAGATTACAGCTACTCTTGAGGTACGTGAAACATTTAAGATTACCAAAGTTGGTACTATTGCAGGTTCTATGGTTAGAGAGGGTAAGATAAAACGTAACTCTAAGGTACGCCTTATCCGCGAAGGAATAGTTATCTACACAGGCCTACTAGGAGCTCTGAAACGCTTTAAAGATGATGTGAAAGAGGTGGCTAATGGATATGAGTGTGGTGTAAATATTGCCAACTTTAATGATATAAAGGTTGGAGATATGATTGAGGCATTTGAAGAGGTAGAGGTGTCAAGGAAACTGTAGTTTCACACTCTTTGTAAAATATTAAAGAATCGTTTGGCTTTCAGGCGATTCTTTTTTTGTCTAGTTGTAACCTCAGTTTGACACAAGAGTTATTTGATAACTTGATTCAACTCGTAGAGTGCTCTCTACAGGATCTCACCTTCACTTTTATCCGACAACACCTGACTTAAAACACTCATAATCGATGCTTATATCTTTGTCGATAAAATAGGATGCAAATAGTGTTGTTATCATAAGGTCACCTCCATAAATATAATTATTGAGCAGTATGTCTCGATTATAAGCAGGCGTATAACCTTCAAAAAAATGTTATATTTACGCTTTAGCAAAAACATATAGTTCTGAATGAAAATGGAAAAGTATAATCTGATTGTGGTAAAGGAAAAGAAACTTGCCGATAAGTTTCTATATTTTCCTGCACTATTATACAAGGATGATCCTAAATGGATAAAACCACTCAACGAAGAGGTTGAGAAAGTTTTTGATAAATCAAAAAATAAACTATTCAAAACAGGTGATGCTATTCGTTGGTTGCTGTATAACGTCGATGGAACTATTGCCGGACGTATGGCTGCTTTTTTCGATAAACGTACAGCATCAAAAAATGATCAGCTGACAGGGGGGATAGGTTTTTTTGAGTGTATAAATGATGAGGATGCTGCACATACCCTTTTTGATGCAGGCAAAGAGTGGCTTAAACAGAAGGGTATGGAGGCGATGGACGGGCCGGTGAACTTTGGTGATCGAAATAGCTTTTGGGGCTGTTTGGTTGATGGTTTTAGGGAGCCGGTTTTTAATATGCCGTACAATCACCCTTATTACCGTGAGCTGTTTGAGAGTTATGGTTTTAAAAATTATTTCAATCAATACACTTACCATATTGATGTTTATACAGGCGTTCAATCCCCTGTTCTGAGAGAGAAGGGTGAGCGGTTACTTAAAAATAGTGACTATCATTTCAGAACTATTAAGGGAATGAGTGACGATGAAATCACTCAGGCCTATATGGCTATCTATAATAAGGCCTGGGCTAAATTTCCAGGTGTTAGTAGTATTAGGATACAGCATGCTATGGCTCTGCTAAATTCAATTAAACCGATACTTGATCGACGCACTTTCATCTACGGTTATTACAAAAATGAACCGGTGGTATTTTATATTATGGTGCCAGATCTTAATCAGATGATTTATGACTTCAATGGTAAGCTAAACCTTCTGAACAAAGCAAAACTGTTTTACAGGCTTAAGGTAAAGAGAGTAAGTACACGGTTAATTGGAATGATATTTGGTGTGGTGCCCGAGCATCAGGGAAAAGGTGTGGAGTCGGCAATATTGTTAAGATTCGAAAAGGAGATTAAGAGTGATGGATTTCCATACGCAGATCTTGAGATGAATTGGATAGGTGATTTTAACCCCGTGATGATGAAGTTTGTGGAGCAGATTGGGGGACGGATTTACAAAACACATGTTACTTTCAGATATCTATTCGATAGGAAGAAAGAGTTTAAACGTGCAGGTTTATCATTCTGACTACTGTAAAAAGGAGAGATATTATAAGATATCCTAAGTAATAGTTGTAAATCCGAATGTGCTTAAAAATGCAACGTTTACAAGAGATATCACAAGGAGGCAGATGACCTGAAAAAGAACCATAAGATCACCCTGAGAATGACAAGCGTAAAAATTAATCATGGACTAAAAGATGAAGATTTTACTGCAGAAAATTTAGTGCAATCTAAATAGTAATTAGGAGTAAAAAGTGACAGAAAATAGCAGATAGCTGCAACAATTGTAATCCTAATTTATATTTAATTATACATATCTATGATTATGATGAGCGAATACAGAACAGTTGTACAAATACCGGTTGCTTCGGTTAAAATATCCTATAACTCCCCACTGTTGTTTATGGGTTCGTGCTTTTCTGAAAATATAGGAGAGCGGTTTGTCGAGAGACATTTTAATACCACTTTAAATCCATTTGGAATATTGTACAATCCGGCTTCGGTAAAGCAGGGGTTGGAGTTGTTAATGAATAAACGCATGTTTGACGAATCAATGCTTTTTGAACATCGTGGATTGTGGAGTAGCTTTTTTCATCACAGCCAATTCTCATCAGGCAACAGGCAGGGGGTGCTGAAAAATATAAATGAGCATATTTTAGAGGGGAGTGAGAGGTTGGCTAATGCAGACTATCTTTTTATCACTTTCGGAACGTCATGGGTGTATGAACAGAAAGAAGATAGAATGGTTGTGGCAAATTGTCATAAACTGCCATCGGCAAGATTTAATAGGTACAGATTGTCAGTAGATGATATTGTTGATGGGTATACTCAGTTGGTTTTGCAACTAACAGAGTTTAATCCTAAATTGAAAATTATTTTCACTGTCAGCCCTGTGCGGCACTGGAAAGACGGTGCCCACGGAAACCAATTGAGCAAGTCAGTACTGTTTTTGGCAATTGATAATCTAGTTGGTAGGTTTGGGAATGTACACTATTTTCCGGCATACGAACTGGTAATTGATGACCTGAGGGATTATCGTTTTTACAATGAAGATATGTTACACCCTAGTAAGCAGGCTGTTGGTTACATCTGGAGAAAAATGAAAGAGACCTTCTTCGACGATTCTGCAATTGATTTTGTGAGACGTGTCGAAAAGGTGTTAGGAGCAGTAGGTCACCGGCCGTTTAATCCAGAAATGGAGGAGTATCGGAAATTTGCTAAAGCTGAAATTATTAAACTTAAAAAAATGATAAAAGATTTTCCGGATGTCAATCTGGAAGAAAATTTAATGTTTTTAAATGGTATTATTTCGGACTAATTGGTTTTGTGGTGCAATTTTTGACAAGAAAAGCTGAAATATATATTGCATTACAGAGATATTTTACGAACTTTAGTTGACTCCCTTATATCCGCAATTAAATTGTTAATAAAATAGTTGGAATTGAAAATAGAGGGTTGAATTGTAATTGTTGCTAAATAAATTTCGGTATTAAGTTGCGGAACAACACTCCAGCAGAAGAGAAAATAACTCATTTTATTCAACAGATTATACAGTTTATCCCAAATTAAGTTCGTAACGTGGTTACAAATGCCTATTTTTATATTTTAAAATTCGCTTGCGGGTTTATGGGACTTTAATAATACTTATTGTTAGGTTATTGAAATTGTTTTAATCATTGGAAAAAATTCATCTTATGAGCACATATATCCATTTGGATAAGTCACAGCTTATTAATTTGGAGTACACACTCTTCAGAGAGCTTCTCCGAACCAACAGAGCCGGGGCTTATTCAAGCAGTACAATTATCGGTTGTAACACCCGTAAGTATCATGGACTCTTGGTTATACCATTGAAAGAGTTTGATTATAAAAGATTTGTACTGTTGTCATCACTTGACATATCAGTTGTACAGCACGAAAGGGTATTTAATCTCGGAATTCATAACTACAACGAAAATCATTACGACCCTAAAGGCCATAAATATATTCGTGATTTTACTATGGATCCAACGCCAAGATTGGTGTATAGGGTTGGTGGGGTTGTTCTCTCAGTAGAGAGACTCCTTGTTGAAAATGCGAATCAGGTACTTGTGAAAATCACCCTTGAGGATGCTCATTCTCCAACAACAATCAGGCTGAAACCATTTTTGGCATTTAGGCAGGCAGATGTCCTAACTGAGCAAAATCTGTATGCCAATACACGGTATCTTGATGTGAAGAATGGAATTAAGTTGAGTCTTTACGATGGTTTCCCATACTTGAACATGCAGATAAATAAAAAAAGTGATTTTATTCCTATGCCTGACTGGTATAAGGGAATAGAGTATTTTAAAGAGGAGAACAAAGGTGATTCTTTCAGAGAAGATCTTTATGTTCCGGGGTATTTTGAACTACCAATGAAAAAAGGTGAGAGTATTATATTCTCCGGTTCTTTAGACGAGGCTACTCCTGCTTCGCTAAAAGCAAAGTATAAAAAAGAGGAGTCAAAACGCGTTCCTCGTAATAATTTGTATAATACGCTTGTGAATGCTTTGTCGCAATTTATTGTAAAGAGGGGTAAGGAGGTTGAGTTGCATGCCGGTTATCATTGGTATGGCGAAAGACTTAGAGATACACTTGTAGCACTGCCATGGAGTGGCTTCTTCTTCGAGGAAAAAGGTATTGCAGCTGAGATACTAGAGAACAGCATTGAAAAAATTAGAGGTCAATTTCTTACCCCTGCGAATAGATATTCAACTGACTATTTAGCAGATATTGATGTGCCTCTGCTTCTGGTATGGAGTATCTCTCAAATGAATGATAGGAGTTCGGCAAAAAAGAGGTGGGAGAAGTACAAGCAACTTTTTACAGATATTCTGAATTACTACAACGATGCAAACAGAGACCATTTCAGAGTGCTGGATAATGGGTTGATTTACGGGAAGATTGAAAATAAGCCTCTTACATGGATGAAGCATTTTGCTTATGGCAAACCTGTGGCACCAAGGTATGGTATGAGTGTAGAGATGAATGCCAGTTGGTACAGTGCACTTAGTTATGCTATTAACCTTGCAAGTAAAAGTAAAGATAAAGAGTTTGTAGAGAAGTGGCAAGGGCTGGCTGACAAAGTTGGTTCTTCATTTCGCGATAACTTTATTGTTAACGGCAAGAAGTCATTAATTGATTGTAGAGATTTTGATAGTGTCGACTATTCGGTTCGTCCTAATCAACTGATTGCAATTGCCATGCCCTATTCGCCACTTACACGTGAGGAGCAGAAGGGTGTGTTGGATGTTGTTAAAACGGAGCTGTTAACGCCTAAAGGCATACGTACACTATCCCCTAAGGATCCCGCATATCAGGGTGTGGTTGAGGGAGATGTTAATCAACGAAATCATGCTATGTATTATGGTGGCGTGTTTTCCGGTTATGTTGCATATTTTGCAGAGAAGTACCTTGAATTTCATAAACGGGGTGGATTACCCTTTATCAAAAATATGGTTGACGGATTTGAGGACGAAATGACAGAACACTGTTTGGGAACTATCTCGGAGTGCTATAATGGTAATCCGCCACACAAAGGTAAGGGGGCTGTGTCGATGTTATGGAATGTGGCAGGGGTATTAAAAATGTTGAGTTTAATTGAGCAATACTCAGAATAAAAGAATACAATGAGAGTATTAATGTTTGGGTGGGAATTTCCACCACATATTGCAGGAGGTTTGGGTACCGCATGTTATGGTCTTACCAAAGGTATGTTGTCCCTGCCTGATCTGGATGTTCTATTTGTTGTTCCTAAATCTTACGGCGACGAAGATCAATCGTCAATAAAGCTGGTGGGAGCAAATAATGTAAGGGTTACAAAACGTAAGTTAAAACTTTCGTACAGAAAAAAAATATTAGATTATATAGAGGTTGATTCAAAACTTGTGCCTTACGTCGACCCAAAAGAGTTCGGGAAACTTACTACCTACGGGGTAAGTGGTATAAAAAATTGTATTCAGACAAATAAAAAGGGATATATTGAGTTTACCGGAAAGTATGGTGCCGAGTTGATGAAAGAGATCTATAACTACGCTTTTGTTTCTAATGTAATTGCTCAGGATTACTCATTTGATGTGATTCATGCACACGACTGGTTGGCTTATCCTGCTGGAATTGCTGCTAAGGAGGCATCGGGCAAACCTTTGGTTATTCATGTTCATGCTACCGACTTCGATAGGAGTGGAGGAAAAGTTAATCCTACAGTGTTTGATATTGAGCGTAGGGGAATGATTGCTGCCGATAAGATTATTACGGTAAGTAATCTTACCCGTAATACTGTAATTCACAAGTACGGTATGCCTGAGGATAAGGTTGTTACAGTTTATAACGCTGTTGACCCTCTGGCAGATGACAGAAAAAACGTGTTTAAGAAAGGAGTTAACGAGAAGCTGGTCACATTTTTAGGTAGAATAACAAAACAAAAAGGACCTGAATATTTCATTGAAGCTGCACATTTGGTACTCCAAAAGATGGATAATGTCAGATTCGTGATGGCAGGAAGTGGAGATATGATGGAGAAGATGATACGTAGAGTCGCAGAGCTGAAAATGTCAGATAAGTTTCACTTCACAGGCTTCCTGAAAGGGAATGAGGTTTTCTCGATGTTAAGTCTTAGTGACCTCTATATCATGCCTTCTGTCTCCGAGCCATTTGGGATATCTCCTCTTGAGGCGATGCAGAGTAATGTGCCTGTGATAATTTCACATCAGTCAGGAGTCGCAGAGATACTTACCTATGCCATCAAAACAAACTATTGGGATGTTAGTGCTATGGCTGATGCAATTTATGGAGTGCTGAACTATCCTGCTCTCTCATCTACTTTTAAGAAGTTTGGTAAAACAGAGGTAGATAAGCTGAAATGGGAGCACTCAGCTCAAAAAGTTAAAGATATTTATGATTCCGTAATATAAAAGAGAAAAACAGTTAGTTATGAAAAATATATGCCTCTATTTTCAGGTTCATCAGCCATTCAGATTTCGCAGATATCGTTTTTTTGACATTGGGAATGACCACTATTATTACGATGATTATACCAATGAAGGTGTCCTGAATAAAGTAGCACAAAAATGTTATCTACCTGCAAATAAACTGCTGTTGAAATTATTGAAGAAGTATGATGGTAAGTTTAAAGTCTCGTTTTCTATTTCGGGTGTTGCCATTAATCAGTTTAAGTTATATGCACCAGAGGTGTTGGAGAGTTTTCAGGAGTTGGCAAAGACCGGTAATGTGGAGTTTTTGTCGGAGACCTACAGCCACTCTTTAGTAGCCTTGAAGGATAAGGATGAATTTGAGTATCAAATAAAAAAACACTCTGATACAATAAATGAGTTGTTCGGACAAAAACCGGAAGTGTTCAGAAATACTGAGTTAATCTATTCCGACGAGTTGGGTTCAATGGTATACTCATTGGGGTATAAAGGTATGCTGGCCGAAGGTGCTAAACATGTTTTAGGTTGGAAGAGCCCAAATTTCATGTATACAAATGTTATCAATCCAAGGTTGAAAGTTTTATTGAAGAACTTTACTTTGAGTGATGATATAGCTTTTCGTTTCAGTAACCATGATTGGAGTGAACACCCATTAACTGCTGAAAAATATATAGGGTGGTTATCAGGCCTTAGTCCTAAGGAGGAGCTGGTAAATCTGTTTATGGATTATGAAACATTTGGTGAGCATCAGTGGAAAGAGACAGGTATCTTTGATTTTCTTGAAAGGTTGCCAGAAGTGGCGTTAAATACCAATGATATTGGGTTTATTACTCCAGGAGAAGCTGTTAAACAGATACAGCCAATCTCAGCCATTCACGTTCCAAATCCAACTAGTTGGGCTGATGAGGAGAGAGACCTCACTGCATGGTTAGGTAACGAGATGCAGTATGAGGCGTTTGATAAACTCTATGCTCTATTGCCAAAAATCAAAAAGTGTACCGATGCTGATATCTTGAAGGATTGGGCCTACCTTCAGGTTAGTGATCACTTTTACTATATGAGCACCAAGTTCTTCTCTGATGGAGATGTGCATGCATATTTCAATCCGTACGAAGTACCCTACGAGGCTTTTATGAATTACATGAATGTTTTGAGTGATTTCACCCTTAGGTTAAATGCTGCTGTCCCTGAAAATACTGTCGAGCAGGAGTTGGCTACACTTTCTGCCGTACTCAGTAAAAAGGAGCAGAAACTTGAGAAGATTGAGGCCGAGCTTAAACGTTTGCGGGCAAGCAAAATGAGAACTAAGCCTCCGGTAAAAAAGACAAAAGCCACTACTAAGCCAAAAGTTGCAACAAAAACTAAATCAAAAGCATCTGCTAAAACAAAAACAACGGTAAAGAAGAAATAGTTAAATTGTTTTATTTAATAAGGAAAACAGTATAGTTGGATTGTTTTTTGTTAGTTTTGTTTGGTTAATTTTTAAGAGTTATTATTGAGGTGTAGATAAAACTGAAAATATTATATTTACGGTTTTTAATTGATGTAGAAATATTTAATTTAAATTATGGAAGAGAAATATATAAAGCCTGACTATGTGTTTGAAACAAGTTGGGAAGTGTGTAATAAAATAGGTGGTATTCACACTGTTTTATCTACTAAGGCTTTGACAATGAAGCAGGAGTATAATGATAATCTGATTTTCGTTGGGCCTGATGTGTGGCGCGAAGCTAAAGAGAATCCTGAGTTTATTCCCGATGATTCTCTTTTTAGTGAATGGAAAAACCACCTGGCAAATGATGGTGTTCTTGTAAAAATAGGAAGATGGAATATTATAGGAAAACCAATTGTTGTTTTAGTAGACTTTACAACATTTATTCCTGAAAAAGATTATATCCTTGCCAAGTGCTGGGAGATATATAAAGTTGATAGTATTAGCGGTGAATGGAGCTATGTTGAAGCATTGCTTTTTGGATATGCTACAGGTAAGATAATAGAGAGCTTTTATAAGTATCATCTTTCAATTAAAGATAAGGTTGTAGCAAGCTTCCATGAGTGGACAACAGGAGCAGGAGTGCTCTGCTTAAAGGAAAATGTACCTCAGATAGGAACTGTATTTACAACCCATGCCACCACTGTTGGAAGGTCTATTGCCGGAAATGGAATTAAGCTGTACGATTACATGGATGTGTATGATGGCGATACAAAGGCAAAAGAGTTAAATGTTGTTTCTAAACATTCGCTTGAGAAAATCACGGCTTCTAATTCCGATTGTTTTACTACAGTCTCAGAAATTACGGCTAAAGAGTGTAAACAGTTTCTTGGTAAAGAGGTGGATGTTATTACTCCAAATGGCTTTGAGGAGACATTTGTTCCTAAAGAAGAAGAGTTTGCAACTAAGCGTAAAGTTGCCAGAGATAAACTAAAGATAGTTTCTGAAGCACTGTTGGGTTATGAGTTGAAAGAAGATACTCTTTTCATTGCAAATAGCGGTAGGTATGAATTCCGTAATAAGGGGATTGATCTATTCATGGATGCACTTAAACAGGTTAATGAGTCAGATGAGCAGTCGAAAGAGATTGTTGCATTCGTACTTATTCCTGCTAATACGTATGGCCCTCGTAAAGATTTGATTGAAAAGCTTAATGGTAAGGATCCAAAACAGATACTTGATAATCCGTTCTTAACACACGGATTGCACGATCTTGGATACGATCCAATAATCAATAAACTACAGGAGACTAGCCTAGGTAACGAGAAAGAGGACAAGGTAAAACTGATTTTTGTTCCTTCATATCTGAATGGTGATGATGGTATATTTAACATGCCCTACTATGACCTGCTAATAGGTATGGACATGACAGTATTTCCATCCTACTACGAGCCATGGGGCTACACCCCGGTTGAGAGTCTTGCTTTTCATATTCCTACCATAACAACTACATTGGCAGGTTTTGGTTTGTGGGTGCAGAAGATATCAAAAAGTATTGATGACGGAGTATCTGTACTCTATAGAGATGATATAAACGGAAATGAAGTAGCTTCGGGTATTGCTGAAGTTATAAAGTATTACAGCACTCTGAATGAAAAACAGATAGCTGTTATTGCAACAAAAGCATCTGAAATATCACATACCATTGCGTGGGACAAATTAGTTAAATATTATTATAAATCGTACGACATGGCACTCAAGGCTGTTGAAGGAAGAACAGAGAAGTTTAACCTGACACCGTCAGAGTATAGGATACAAGTGAAACCAGAAACTTCGCCATTTCCTGTTTGGAAAAGAATTATAGTAAAGTCAAAGCTGCCTGAGAACCTGCAATTTTTACACGAATTGTCGCGTAACTTATGGTGGGCATGGAACTATCAGGCTACAGAAATATTTGAGCAGGTTGATGAGGAACTTTGGATTAACTTTTATAAAAACCCTATCGTTCTTCTGGAGAAAGTTACACTTGAGAGGATTGATGAACTCTCTAAAGACAAGAGCTTTGTCTCTAAACTTAAAGAGGTGGAGGAGATGTTTCGTACCTATATGGGTAAGAAGAGTGAAGATGCTCCCGCTATTGCCTATTTTAGTATGGAGTACGGTTTGAGTGATAACCTGAAGATATATTCAGGAGGTCTAGGAATACTTGCCGGTGATTACCTTAAGGAGGCCAGTGATTGTGCCGTTAATATGGTTGCCGTAGGATTCCTCTATAAGTTCGGTTATTTTCGTCAGTCACTTTCGCTGAATGGTGAGCAGATTACCAATTATGATTCACAGGAATTTGCAAATCTTCCGATTGAAAGGGTTAGAGACAAAAATAATAAGCCGTTTTACATATATGTTGACCTTCCGGGGCGTACAGTCCATGTGAAAGTGTGGAAAGTGATGGTGGGTAGGGTTCCTCTCTATCTGTTAGATACCGATTGTGAGTTGAATTCGCATAACGATAGAAATATTACCCATTCACTTTACGGAGGAGATTGGGAAAACAGGCTTAAGCAGGAGATTCTTCTCGGAATGGGAGGTATTCGTCTGTTAGACGAGATTGGCGTTTCAAGTGATATATATCACTGTAACGAAGGACATGCTGCATTTACCACTGTTCAGCGTTTAATTAATCTGATCGACAAGGATAAATTTACATTTAATGAGGCTATGGAGATAGTGAGGTCATCTTCACTGTTTACAACGCACACTCCGGTGCCTGCAGGTCACGATAAGTTTAATGAAGATCTGCTGCGTATCTATCTGCGACACGTTCCTGAAAAGCTGAATATCTCATGGGAGCAGTTTATGAATATGGGTAGAGAACGCCAGAATGATCACCACGAGAAATTCTCAATGAGTAATCTTGCGGCTAAATGTTCGCAGGAGATGAACGGTGTGAGCTGGCTGCACGGAGAGGTTACAAAGAAGATGTTTAATAATCTTTGGAAAGGATTTTTCCCTGAAGAGCTTCATGTTGGTTACGTTACAAATGGGGTTCATTATGGAACTTGGACAGCTACTGAACTTAGAAAGCTCTACGAGTCATTTGATGACAATTTCCTAAATGATCTGTCGAACAAAGAGCTTTGGAAGAAAATTTATGATGTGCCTGACGAAGAGTTGTGGGAAATAAGAAATGTACTACGTAAAAAATTGTTTAGTTACCTTAAAGATAAGATAAATCGTAACATGTCGAACCTAAGAGAGAATCCGGGAATTATTCTCGACTCTATGGAGCGTATGGACGATAAGGTTCTGACTATAGGTTTTGCACGTAGGTTTGCAACATACAAAAGGGCTCACCTGCTGTTTACCGACGAAGAGAGACTAAAGCGTATTTTAAATAACCCGGATAGGCCTGTTCAGTTTGTTTTTGCCGGAAAGGCTCACCCTGCTGATGGTGGAGGACAGTCGTTGATTAAGCAAATTGTTGAAATATCACGTCGTTCGGAGTTTGTTGGGAAGATAATCTTTGTTGAAGATTACAATATGGATTTGGCCAAAAGGCTGATTAGCGGAGTGGATGTTTGGATGAATACTCCTACCAGGCCTCTGGAGGCTTCCGGAACATCAGGCGAAAAGGCTGAAATGAACGGAGTACTTAATTTTAGCGTTCTTGATGGTTGGTGGTATGAGGGATATCGAGAGGGAGCCGGTTGGGTTCTTACCGATAAGAGAATATATGAGAATCAGGAGTTTCAGGATGAACTTGATGCAGCAAGTATCTACAATATACTTGAGAATGAGATCGTACCCCTCTTTTATGATGTTGACGAGAAGGGCGTTCCAGTAGGTTGGGTTCAGTATGTCAAAAACTCTATTGCTCAGATTGCTCCCGATTACACAACAAAGCGTATGCTGGATGATTACAGGGAAAGATTCTACAACAAGCAGTATCGTAGGGTTGTGAAGATACGCGAGAATGACTATCAGGGTGCTGTTGAGTTGGCAGACTGGAAACGTAAAGTTGCAGCCGGCTGGGATAGTGTTGAGGTTATCTCAATTGATATGCCCGATATTGCTAAAAGAGAGTTGGGAGTGGGAGATAGATATGTTGTTAATGTGGTAGTTGATAAAAAAGATTTACAGGGTGTTGATATAGATCTTGAGATGGTATTTACCGATGGAAGTAGCGACGATATGGAGAATATAAAAATGATTTCGGCTGAGTCGTTCAAACTGGAAGAGGAGAAAGATGGTAAAGCTCATTATACAATAGAGTATAAATTGCAGATGGCAGGTCTTTATAGTTTTGGAATCCGCATGATTCCGGTAAATGAGGTATTGCCTCACAAGCAGGATTTTGGTTTGATGAGGTGGATATAAAATTAATTTGAAACATATCTCTCTGGTAGTATTAAATGCTACCGGAGAGAGTTTTAAATTTCCTTTTTAGTCTGAGGCATCTTCATTAGCACCTTCTTCTTTTCCAACCCAAACATGATATACAGATAAACAGATGAGGTGATATAAGATATGTTTAATGTAATACAAGCCCCGGTGAGTTCGAACCTTTTAAGTAGAAGGAATATGAAGACTACAGTTGTAATAAGTCCTAAAAAAGACTTAACAATAAGAATGCGCATTTTTCCGATACCGGAAAAGTAATGGCCGTAGATATTTGAAATGGCAACTGCTAGAATACCGGGGAAAAGATATACGGTAAGTTGTTTAACCCCTGCAAAATCATTACCAAAAGTATACGTAAAAACGGTGTCGGGCACAAAATATAGCACCACAATAGCAATAAAAGAAAACAGCAGGCTATTTATGGCGGCCTTTTCTGTCATTTTAATTCTTAAGAAAGAATCCTGCGTGTTTATTATGTTTGAATAATGAATAGCAGAAATGCTTTTACTAATAATCCATATTGCTTCTGAGAGGGCAACTGCCACAGAGAAGAAACCCAAAGATGCCAGACCCAGCCAGTCTGATATGAAAAAATATGCCAGTCGGTAATTCAGGAATTGAATGAAGTAGCTTATTTCACTTTTTGTTCCGTAGCTGACCACTTTTTTTGCAGCCGTTATGTCTGTTATAAATATAAATCCTGACTTGCCAAAAATCAAAACAAGACCAATTATCAATACAAAACTATAGGAAAGATAATAAGCATGAAAGTACTCCTCTATGTTTGTACGGTTCAAGCCAAAATATAGAATTGATAAAAAAAACAGAATCAATACGGGAGGAAGAACACTGAATATATTGTACATTTTGATGTTTTGCTTCCCTAGTAAGAACAAGGACAAGCTTGTAGAATAAGATATTAGAAGTGGTATCATGAACAGATATCCAAAGTGTTGGAATCCTTGAATAAATGAGAATATTACCGCACCTGCTAATGAAGTGAAAAATGTACCAACTAGTGCTATACTGAATATAGCATTCTTCGATACTTTAGGTGTATGAAAAGAGAGAGTGCTGCCTGAAGTTATATTGTTCAGTATTATAATTAGAGATGAATCAGCCATGATTAATGCAATAGTACCCCTTCCCTCATCCCCCCAAATGTGAGAAGAGAAAATTACCAAAGCAAAGTTAGCTGCTGCAATTAAAGTTCGGGATACAATGGTATATATTGTCTTGTTTGAAAGCATTACTGATTTGTCAAATGTTTCAGAAACTTTAAAAAAGAGTGTTTAATAATATCCCAGTTGTACTTTTCCTCAACAAGTACTCTGGCATTATTACAGTGACTAAGATATAAACTTTTGTCATTA
>JALVBA010000330.1 GCA_027010905.1 Marinilabiliaceae bacterium | reverse complement strand
TGGAAGGAGAATTAACATTTTAATATTCTTTGGAGGCCAAAATTAACGACAATTTGGCATGATAAACATTTATTACAAACAACCTAAAAAGCCACTAACCACAAGAAGTATGGGCTATTATTAGATGAAAAAAGCATGCTTATTAATTTCATTGTTGAAAAAGAAATTGCGATACATTTTTCCTTTTCGCTATATTTGGAGGGAATATATTTTAATAACAGCAGATGTAGAAAATGGAGAGCAAAGAAAAACTACAAAACTATTCGGAAGATACCATCAGAACACTGGACTGGAAAGAGCATATCCGAAAGCGTCCGGGGATGTATATTGGTAAGTTAGGTGACGGCTCCTATCCCGATGATGGAATCTATGTTTTATTGAAAGAGGTGATGGATAACGCCATCGATGAGTACATGATGGGGTTCGGAAAAAAGATTGACGTAAAGGTTGATGAGGATGTTGTCTCGGTACGTGATTACGGCCGTGGCATTCCTCTGGGGAAAGTTGTTGATGTTGCTTCAAAAATGAATACAGGAGCCAAGTATGACTCAAAGGTTTTCAAAAAATCTGTAGGCTTGAATGGGGTAGGTATTAAGGCTGTAAATGCTTTGTCGGACAAATTTACTGTTCAGGCATTTCGCGAAGGGCAATCGAAGAGAGTGGTGTTCAGCCGTGGTGAGATTGTTGAGGAGGCTGATATCGAGAGTGTAGGGGATAAAAACGGAACCTTTGTCTCCTTTGTTGCTGACACCTCAATATTTGAAAGCTACACCTATCAGGATGAGTACATTGAGAATCTGCTAAAAAATTACACCTATCTGAATGCCGGATTGATAATAAATTTCAACGATAAAGTTTTTCAATCAAAAAATGGTTTGCTCGACCTCCTGAATGAGAACATGACCTCTCCCGGTCTCTATCCGATTATTCATCTAAAAAAAGAGGATCTGGAAATAACCATCACTCATGGCAATCAGTATGGTGAGGAGTACTACACCTTTGTTAATGGTCAGCACACCACCCAAGGAGGTACGCACCTTGTGGCTTTCCGCGAGGCAATAGTGAAAACAATCAGAGAGTATTACAACAAGAGTTTTGATGTATCGGATATTCGTACCGGCATCATTGCAGCCATAAGTATTAAAATTGAGGAGCCGGTTTTTGAGTCTCAAACAAAAACAAAGCTTGGCTCAAAAGATATTGGTCCTAAAGGCTCTTCGGTACGCAACTTTGTGATTGACTTCCTTAAGGAGGAGCTGGACAACTACCTCCATAAAAATCTTGAGACCGCAGATGCTCTCTACAAAAAAATCCTCGATTCGGAGAAGGAGCGCAAAGCAATATCCGGCATTCAGAAACTTGCCAGAGAGAGGGCGAAAAAGGTTAGCCTCCACAACAAAAAACTGCGCGACTGTCGTATTCACTACAACTCTAAGAGTGAACGTAAACTTGATAGTTCAATATTTATTACTGAGGGAGATTCGGCCAGTGGCTCAATAACCAAGGCGCGCGACGTTAACACACAGGCTGTCTTTAGCTTAAAGGGAAAGCCTTTGAATTCGTACGGACTTACCCGAAAGGTGGTGTACGAGAATGAGGAGTTTAACCTTCTGCAGGCTGCACTAAACATTCAAGACGGGCTAGAGACACTTAGGTACAATCAGGTGATTGTTGCTACCGATGCCGATGTTGACGGAATGCATATCAGGCTGCTGTTGCTCACTTTCTTTTTGCAGTTTTTTCCTGAACTGGTGAAGAACGGCCATCTCTACATCCTACAAACACCACTGTTCAGGGTGAGAAACAAGAAGCAGACAATTTACTGTTATAGCGAAGAGGAGCGATTAGCAGCAATATCAAAACTGGAGAAAAATCCGGAGATAACACGATTTAAGGGTTTAGGTGAGATTTCGCCGGGAGAGTTTAAGAATTTTATCGGAAAGTCGATTCGACTTGAGCAGGTGAGGCTACGAAAAGATGATGCCGTAAAAGACCTTTTGGATTTTTATATGGGGAAAAATACCCCAAACAGGCAGGTGTTTATTATTGACAACCTGGTTGTTGAAGAGGATATTGTTAATGAGTAAGTGGGTACAGGGTTACAGGGCTAAATAGTTTAATGGTTAAGGGAGTTGAATTAGTAAATATTCTATAATAATAAAAGAACTCCGTAAGGAGTTCAACAAAAATAGCCTCGGGCAAAGCCCGGGGTATATGAATTAAAAGAATTCTGTTTGTTTGGCGAGATTTTTTGCTCTGCAAAAATCATGACAAACATTCAAGGGTTTAAAATATTAAAAACAAGAAAAGTAGATGAACGAGGAAGAACAAAATAGAGATAATGAAGAGGGTAAACAACCTGAAGAGAGTGCCACAGGAGTTCCCGAAGCACCGCCTCCAGTGTGGGATGTTGACGGTACACGGATTAATCATCTGCCGGGGATGTACAAAAACTGGTTTCTCGATTATGCTTCGTATGTTATTTTGGAGCGGGCTGTTCCGCATATAAATGATGGACTGAAGCCTGTGCACCGCCGCATCTTACACGCTATGAACCGAATGGATGACGGACGATTTAACAAGGTTGCCAATATCATCGGTTTCACAATGCAGTTTCACCCTCACGGCGATGCTTCAATAGGTGATGCTCTGGTTCAGCTGGGGCAGAAAAATATGCTTATTGATACTCAGGGTAACTGGGGAAACATATTCACTGGCGACCGTGCTGCTGCCTCAAGATATATTGAAGCCCGCCTCACAAAGCTGGCACACGAGGTGGTTTTCAACCCTAAAACAACAATTTGGAAACTGTCGTACGATGGACGAAATCAGGAGCCTGTTACACTTCCTGTTAAGTTTCCGCTACTTTTGGCACAGGGAGTTGAAGGTATTGCCGTTGGTTTGGCCTCAAAAATCTTACCCCACAACTTTGGCGAGTTGATTGATGCCTCTATTGCACACCTCAGGGGCGAGCCTTTTGAACTCTTTCCCGACTTCCCTACCGGAGGGATGATTGATGTTGCGCGCTACAGCGACGGTTTACGGGGAGGTGCTGTTAAGGTAAGAGCCAAGATTGAGAAGGTTGATAACAAAACGCTTAAGATAGCTGATATCCCTTTTGGGAAAAATACGACATCACTTATTGAGTCGATACTAAAAGCTAACGATAAGGGTAAGATAAAAATTAAGAAGGTTGACGACAACACTGCTGAATTTGTTGAGATTCTGATTCATCTTCCCTCCGGAGTGTCACCGGATAAAACAATTGATGCGCTCTACGCCTTCTCCGATTGTGAGCTATCGATATCTCCCAATGCATGTGTGATAAAAGATAACAGACCGCTCTTCCTGCATGTCGCTGACATCCTAAAATCGAATACTGAGCACACCGTATTTCTTCTTCAGCGAGAGCTGGAGATACGACGGGGCGAGCTGGAAGATTCGTGGCATAAATCTTCTCTTGAGCGTATTTTTATTGAGAAGAAAATCTATCAGCGTATTGAGGATTGTGAGACTTGGGAGGCAATAATTAAAACAATTGACCATGGTCTGGAGCCATACAAAAAGCTGCTACGACGAGAAGTTACCCACGACGACATTGTGAAACTTACTGAGATAAAGATTAAACGTATCTCAAAGTATGACTCTAAAAAAGCTGATGAATACATTGCAACTCTTGAGGAGGAGATGGAGCAGGTTGATTACCATCTGGCAAATCTTATAACTTATACAATTGATTACTTTAAGAGAATAAAGAGACTCTTTGCCAAAAACTATCCGCGCCAAACAGAGATTCGCAGTTTTGCCACCATTGAAGCCTCTAAGGTTGTGGTTAAGAATGAGAAGCTTTACATAAACCGTCAGGATGGTTTTATCGGCACTTCACTGAAAAAAGATGAATATGTTTGTGAATGTTCCGATATTGATGAGGTGATTATCTTCTACAAAAGCGGTAAATATATCATCTCAAAAGTGTCGGACAAAGCATTTGTTGGGAAGAACATTCTTCACATTGCCATATTTAAACGCAACGATAAACGTACAATCTACAATGCTGTCTATCGCGATGGCAAAAGCAAATATACCTACATGAAACGGTTTGCCGTTACAGGAATAACCCGCGATAAAGAGTATGACGTAACACAGGGAAATAAGGGCTCTAAGCTACTATACTTTAGTGCTAATCCTAACGGAGAAGCAGAGATACTCAAGATTGTGCTTAAGCCTAAACCACGTATCCGAAATCTTATTTTTGAGAAAAACCTGGGTGAGCTGGCAATAAAAGGCCGGGGTTCGATGGGTAATATTCTTACTAAGAACGACCTGCATAAGATATCGCTCAAAAAGCGTGGCGAATCGACCCTTGGCGGACGTAAAATCTGGTTCGAAGAGGAAACCCTTAAACTCAATGTTGATGGACGGGGGAAATACCTTGGAGAGTTTCAGGGAAGTGAACAGATTTTGGTTATTACCAAAGAGGGGGAGTTTTACCAAACTAACTTCGACCTGACCAACCACTACGACAACAATATTCAGGAGATTGAGAAGTTTGAGTCAAATGATGTTTGGTCGGCAGTGTACTACGATGCCGATCAGGATTACTACTATGTTAAGAGATTTCAGATTGATGGGGTGAGCAAACCCCAGCATTTTATCGGTGATAATCCTAAATCGTATCTGGTTAAACTAACCAAGGTTGATTACCCAAGACTTGAGATTAAGTTTGGTGGCGATGACAAGTTACGTGAGAAGATGATTGTTGAGGTGGCTGAATTTATTGGTGTGAAAAGTTACAAGGCGAGAGGAAAGAGACTCACAACTTATCAGGTTTCACGAATAAAGGAGCTGGAGCCTATCCATAAACCAGAAGAGAAACCTACAGAAGCTGAGCAACCCGAAGTAGAGGGTGAAACGAAGAGTGGTGAAGATGAAGACAACCAGATGTCACTTTTTAAGGATTAGGCTGTTTCTGCAAAATGGTTAAAGTCTTACGTCTATTAATACTTTGACATCGTATTTCTCATTGAGAAGAGTAAGCAGGACGTAGAGGCAGTCAGCTCTGGTAAGTTTCTGTAACCTATCTACGTTTGAAATCAACTTACCTACAAATATGCTCTTCTTTGGTGCAAATGCAAGCCTTAAGAAAGCGTAACAGGGAAATGAGATTAGAATAGATTTCGATAATCTATAACTCTTATTCGTTGTTTCCTATGGTTTAGAGAACCGCCCCATAATAATTGATTCCGCAATAATAGCGGGACACATATTGCGGCTACGCCTTATGCGATGCTTAACTGTTGGGCACTGGTGTTTTTATTAATTAAAACGTAATCCTGTATAAAAAAGCAGGGTAGAACCCAAGTTGGTATTTTATCACAACTTTTTGTGTTTTGGGATTGTATGTTTCTGAGAATATATTTTTTTGATTAGTGATATTTTGAAGATCAATTGCCCACTCATGACTTACGCGTTTCCGGTCTGTCTTATAAGATATTCTTACATCTGTCCTAAAATAGTTATCAAATCTATTATTATACGAGTTATTCCAATCATAAACAGCTTCGCCTGCTGCGATTGAAGCGTTTATGTCAACAGGAATATACCTTTTACCTCCAGCATAAGATAGTTTTAAATCAGTAGACAAATAACCGTGTTTAGAAACCTTTAATT
>JALVBA010000329.1 GCA_027010905.1 Marinilabiliaceae bacterium | reverse complement strand
CACAAAAATACTTCAATTATCTGCTTTATAAAAAGTATACTTAACTTTATTGATTGTCTTTACAAAAATTAACCAAATAGATTACTGGATTATTCTTTTGAGATCTTTCTCACCCCAATACCGGGCAGATTATTAAGAGTTACTTTACCGTTAACAACTTCAAGTCCTTCAAAAACATCATTGCTAATTAAAAGGTTTCCATCAAGGTCCGCCCAATCAACCAAGGGAGACAATTGTGCAGCAGCTGCTACACCACATGATGTTTCGGTCATGCATCCAATCATAATTTTCATATCGAGGGCTCTTGCCTCTGTTATCATTTTACGAGCCTCATACAGTCCAGCACTTTTCATCAGCTTAACATTAATACCCGAATACACACCATTTAGCACAGCAACATCAGGTAATCGCTGAAAAGCTTCGTCAGCTATAGTTGGCAATGGACTATTTTGTGTAAGCCATGCCATATCATCAATCTGTTCTTTAGGCAAAGGCTGTTCCACAAATACAACTCTTTTATCCTTCAACCAATGAATCATATCGAGTGCCTGATATTTATCGCTCCAACCTTGATTAACATCAACATACAATGGCACATCTGTCACCGATCTGACAGCATTAATCATCTTCTTATCATCTCCTTTTCCCAGTTTTATTTTCAGCACTTTAAACCCCTTAGCTTCAATAATTTTCTGTTTAACAACTTCAGGGTTATCAATTCCTATGGTAAATGATGTAATCGGAGTCTTCTCTGCATCAAGCTTCCACAGTTCATGCAAAGGTTGATTATTAATCTTACCCATTAGGTCGTGAAGAGCAATATCTACTGAAGCTTTAGCAGCTTGGTTACCCTCTTCAATCGAATCGATATATGCATGAATCTCATCAATCAATAACGGATTACTAAACCTATTAAGATCAACTTTTCTCAGAAAAGCAACTGCAGACCCTTGTGATTCTCCAAGATAAGGAGGCAAAGATGCCTCACCATACCCTACCACTCCTTCATGCTCAATCTCGGTTAAAACTACAGGAGTAATATCCCTCGAATTTCCGGCAACGGTAAAGGTGTGTTTTAATTGAAGATCATATGGTCTAAAGCTCAACCTCATCTTTCTGATTGTTCTATTTTCAATTTAGGGCCATTCTATTTTAAAAGCTCTTTACGATCACACTTCAATATTTTTGATGCTACAGCCAATCCTGAAATTGTTACCCCGGGACTGAACCGATATTTCTTATCGAGAGTGAAGGAGTGTGTTCAACCACCGGACACTTGATGCTGTTCGAACACTACGATTTTCGGTCCTGCTTGTGCCAACGGTAAAGCTGCCGACAACCCTCCTGCACCTAAACCTATAACAATAACATCATACTCCGAATTGATCATATCTTTTTATTTTACAATATTTCAGAAAAAACAAAGAAAGCAAAAATAATGAGATCAGGGAATAAAAAAGAAGAACTTCAAAGCCTGTAATGGATTAAGTTAAAAATTGAGTGATTGTATGTGTCTTTCAACATACCAAACCTGTCAGGTCTTCAAGACCTGACGGTTTGGTATAATAAACACAAAAAAGGGAACAACTTTCGTTATTCCCTTTTTTCTGTGGTGCCACCTGGAATCGAACCAGGGACACATGGATTTTCAGTCCATTGCTCTACCAACTGAGCTATGGCACCATAGCATTTTCACTTTTGCGGTTGCAAAGATAAAGAAAGTTTTTATTACACAAAATTAAAAGCCCGTTACCCTAAATGTTTTTTTCATAACGAGTACAAAATTATCTGATATTTAATAGCTTTGCACCTCAATAATTTTTATGGAATATTATACCAAAACACTAAATAACGGAATACGCATCATCCACAAACCGGTTAAGTCGTTAGTAGGGCATTGTGCGATATTAATTAATGCCGGTTCGCGAGATGAGAAGATGAGTGAACACGGTATTGCTCATTTTATTGAACATGTAATATTTAAGGGAACTAAAAAAAGAAAAGCATATCATATACTAAGTCGTCTGGATGATGTTGGTGGAGAGCTTAATGCGTACACTACAAAGGAAGAGACCTGCATCTATGCATCATTCCTCATTCAGGATTTTAAAAGAGCAGTTGACCTGATTCAGGATATTACATTTAACTCTATCTTCCCACAGAAGGAGATAGAGAAAGAGAAAGAGGTAATTATTGATGAGATAAACTCGTACAAAGACAATCCGTCAGAGCTTATTTTTGATGAGTTTGAAGACCTAATTTACAAAGATGACCCAATGGGTAGGAATATTCTGGGAACTCCTAAACGTATCAGGTCGTATACGAAAGATAATATTACTGAATTCATCCAAAACAATTACCATACCGACCAGATTGTGTTCTGTTCGGTAGGTGACATCTCTGAAAAGAAGATTGAGAAACTCACAGAACACTTCTTTGCACAAATACCCGAAAACAGAAGAGAGACATCAAGACCTGCAATTAAACTCTACACTCCACAATTTAAAACAGAGGTTAAAAATACCTATCAAAACCATGTAATAATAGGGAGTATTGCCTACTCGTTTCAGCACAAGGACAGGCTGGGGCTAAGTCTGCTAAACAACCTTCTGGGCGGCCCCGGCATGAACTCACGTCTAAACATGTCGCTAAGGGAAAAGAACGGAATTGCCTACAATATTGAATCATCCTACATACCTTACGATGGCACAGGTGCATTTAGTATCTATCTCGGCACAGATCAGGAGAATCTTGAACGCTCACTTAAGATTGTTCATAAGGAGTTGAAGAATCTTCGTGACAAGCCGCTGGGTTCACTTCAGCTGCAAAAGGCAGTAAGACAAATAAAAGGTCAGCTTGCCATATCGAACGATAACAAAGAGAATCTGCTGCTAACTATCGGAAAAAGCTATCTGCTCTACAATAAAGTAGATTCGCTTGAGACTGCCTATAGAAAGATAGATAAAATAACATCTGCTGACCTGCAACGAATCGCGAATGAGATATTTGATGTGGATTTACTATCTACATTAATTTACAAATAGAAAAGGGAAGCCCCCTCTAACTCCCCGCTGTAGCAAAAAGGAGAACTTATTAACATTAATGATAATATGGGACAGAATAGCGAATTAGAAAGATATATAACCAATCACATCAATGAGGAGAGTGATACTCTGAAAGAACTATACAGATATACTCACATAAATATTCTGAGGGCGCGGATGCTGAGTGGGCATATTCAGGGACAGCTGTTAAAGATGATGTGCAGAATGATAAACCCTGCAAGCATTCTGGAGATAGGAACATTCACAGGATATTCGGCAATAAGCATGGCCGAAGGTCTGACTGACAAGAGTGCACATATCGACACCATTGAGATTAATGACGAATTAAAGCCGGTTATTGAAAAGTTTATCAACAAGGCACAGTTTGAGGATAAAATCTCACTCCATTTTGGAGACGCTAGAGAGATTATCCCTACAATAGATAAAAAGTTTGACCTTGTGTTTATTGACGGCGACAAAAGACAATACCCCGAATATTACAATTTGGTTTTCCCCTTAATAAACGATGGAGGATATATTATTGCTGATAATATCTTGTGGAATGGCAAAGTGCTTGACCCTATTACAAATAGTGACGATTACACAAAAGGAGTTATTGAATTCAATGAGATAGTTAAGGGTGATGAAAGAGTTGAGAGAGTTATTATACCATTTCGCGATGGACTTTTTTTGATACGGAAAGCAAGCACTCTAAGAGGTCAGAGTGACTAAATATTCAAGAGTCTCCTCCAATGCCTATAAAAACTATTACCAATGTATGATGTTGGTGCACATGATAAACCTATGGAAAAAATTGTTGGCATATTTTACAGAAGTTGAGATAGTTGGTAAGACCAGCAGTAAAAAATCTGTTGAAGGGAAGATATTGCATTAACCGAACCAATGTAACCTGAATTCATTGAAAATAATACTCGCCGAATTAATTAATAATATTTAGCCCATTTCACCCTACCGATGAATTTATTATCTTTGGAGCTTAGATAAAAGGCTATTCATGTTTTTTCGAGATATAAAAGGACACTCACAAGTAAAGCAATCACTGGTTAATATGTTGGCAGAAAACCGGGTGAGCCATGCATATATGTTTGCCGGATCTCAGGGCTCAGGTAAATTAGCTTTGGCAATTGCTTTCGCTCAGTATATTAATTGCACCTCTCCTATTGATGGAGATTCGTGCGGTAAGTGCTCGTCGTGTAAAAAATATTCTAAACTTGTTCACCCCGATCTGCATTTTGTCTTTCCCGTTGTGAAGATTGGCAGTGACAACAAGCCCGTCAGCGATACATATATTAAAGAGTGGAGAGATATTATTCTTCAAGAGAGGTTTTTTAGCATTAATCAATGGATCACTTCGCTTGATGCAGGAAAGAAACAGGCACTTATCTACACCCAGGAGAGTAATGAAATAATTAAGAAACTTAGTCTGAAAACATTTGAAGGTAAGTATAAAGTGATGATTATATGGCTGCCTGAAAAGATGCACCTAACAGCGTCTAATAGGTTGTTGAAAATTTTGGAGGAGCCGCCGACAAGCACTGTGTTTATTCTTGTTTCGGACAAGCCTGATGATGTTATCTCAACAATTATTAGCCGAACGCAACAGATAAAGATTCCCTCATTCACCGATGAGGACATTGCACATATTATTACTGAACAGAACAATATTAGCAGCAATGAGGCACAGGGCTTTGCCAGACTGGCAAAAGGCAATGTGGTAGCAGCACTGGAGATAGTAGAGGGTAGCGAAGATCTCGATTTTTTCTTTGAGAATTTTGTGTTTATGATGCGCAATGCATACACTCGAAATCTGCAAGGTTTGATTGCCTGGGGTGATGATATGAGTCGTTTGTCGAGGGAGAAGCAGAAGAGCTTTTTTGACTATTGTCTGAGGCTGGTTCGCGAGAATTATATCTTAAATTTGAAAGAGAGTGAGATAAACTATATGACTCCGAGAGAGATGGAGTTTTCGGCTAAGTTTTCACCATTCATCAACGATAGAAATGTGCATGAGATGGCCGAAGAGCTTAGTCTGGCTCACTCGCATATAGTGCAAAATGGAAGTTCGAGAATTATCTTTATGGACTTAATTCTTAAAATTATTATTCTAATTAAGAATAGGTAAGGAAGGCAAAAGTAGGAAGCACTACTTTAGGCAGAGAAGGAAGTAAAAAGGTTAAAGGAGTTAGTGAAAAGTTTAAAACTATGGAAGAAATAATAAAAAAGGATGATGAATTTACCGGTTGCTCAGGCAACTGCGGTAAGTTAGATGTTTGTGACTGGTTGTCAGATCTTCCCAAATCATACAACACAACGGATTTTGTTGAAGTTCAGTTTAAGAATACACGTAAAGGGTTTTATAAAAACAGCAATGAGCTGAGTCTTACAAGTGGCGATATAGTTGCAGTGGAGGCATCACCGGGACACGACATAGGAACAGTAACCCTTACAGGCGAGCTGGTGCTTTTGCAGATGAAGAAAAACAATGTCTCACCTGAGACGTTCGAGTTTAAAAGAATTTATCGCAAGGCTAAAGCTGTTGATATTGACAAATGGAAAGAGGCACGGGCTCAGGAGCAGGAGACAATGCTAGAGTCGCGTAACATGGC
>JALVBA010000328.1 GCA_027010905.1 Marinilabiliaceae bacterium | reverse complement strand
TTTTTAAATAGTCCTCTTACTATGGTTATGATTGTTTCAATTTTAGCTTTAGGTTTTATTGCCTTAGAAATTATGCCGCGTGAAGAAGACCCACAAATTGAAGTCAGTGGCGGTTCTATTATGATAGCCATCCCTGGAAGTACTCCACGAGAGATTAATAATGTCGTTATTAAACCTCTTGAACGTAAATTGCGTGAGATTAAGGGTGTAGAGCATATTTATAGTATTGCTATGAATAATGTGGGTATTGTTAATGTTCAGTATTTTATAGGCGAAGAGAGAGAATCATCTAATCTCAAGCTTTATGATAAAGTAATGCAAAATATGGATACTCTGCCAAAAGGTACTATGCAACCACTTGTGAAACCTTTTGATATTGATATCGATATTCCTGTTGTTACAGTGGCTTTTTATCCTAAAACATGTCAAGATATGAATTCAGTTGAACTTTACAGAACAATTCGTGATATTCAACAGGATATGAATGCTATAAAAAATGTATCAAAAACAACGCTAAAAGGTGAAAAGAAACCTCAGTTTAATGTTATGATAGATTTAGATAAGCTTTCAGGCTATCATATCTCCTTAGGGCAGATTGCAAAAGCTATTCAAGCTATTTCTACAAATGCTCCTGATATTGATACTCCTACAAATACTGGAAAAATCATTGTCTTTGGTGTTAAAAATGCTATTGAAAATATAGAAGATCTTCAAAACCTAATTGTGGCTCAGTATATGGGATCACCAATTTATCTTAGAAATATTGCTGAAGTAGAGTTTGGTCACGATATCCAAAATTTTCAAGAAGCTTATATTGCACAACGTGATGGAGGTTTAAGTGCGTTTAACCCTTTAGAAGCAAAGGAGGTACTCGAAAGCCATGCTCATAATCTTGAAAAAAAGCATTTAGAGAAAGATAAAGTGCATGAGGAAGAAGAGCATGAAGAGTTACCTGATTTTCATACCCAAGAACATCAGCAAATTACGCTAACAGTTTCTAAGTTAAAGGGAACTAACTCTGTTACAATTGCCGAAGAAGTTGTTGAGATGCTTGAAAAATATAAAGAGAAATTTGCACATCATAATGTTGGATTTATTGTAACAAGAAATTATGGTGAACGAGCAAATGAAGCTGTAAATGAGTTAGTATTTCACCTTGGAGTTACCATTGGAATTATCTCTTTAATATTGATTCCATTTTTAGGTTGGAGAGAATCTTTGGTTGTTTCCATTGCTGTTCCAATGATTTTGGCATTTACCCTCTTTATTGCTTTCATGACTGATCAAACCATTAATAGAATTACACTTTTTGCATTTTTACTGAGTATCGGTCTTATTGTTGATGATGCCATTATTGTTATTGAAAATATTCATAGGCGTATGCACCTTAAGGAGACTGAGGGACAAGATTTCGATGTACTTATTTGTGAAGCAACAGATGAAATAGGACCTTCAACGAATGTAGCAACAATTGCAATTATTTTAACCATGGTTCCTATGGCATTTGTTGGA
>JALVBA010000327.1 GCA_027010905.1 Marinilabiliaceae bacterium | reverse complement strand
ATTATATATTATTAGTAGCAATACTTGGGGTTGTGTTCGGGCGGTGCGAATCATCTGATATCTGTTTATCAAATCAAAATGCCGCTCAGGTTGGGCTATATTCAGCCTACTCTCATTCAGATAAAGATACTGTGTTAACCAACCTCTACGTTTTAGGTATTGGAAGAGAAGACAGCTTACTGTATGATAGCGGTTCTCTCAGTAAAATGTTTTTACCGCTCTCAATGCACGCCGATACTACTGCTTATCTGGTAAAAGTTAAAACGTTAATCGACACCGTTTGGTTCACATACAACAGAGACCTAACCTATGTGTCGGGAGATTGTGGAATGGCTGTTGAAATTGAATTGGATACAATTTGGTTTACCGGACGTTTTATCGACTCTGTTTCAATTATTCAACCTTTCATAAGATACAACGAAAATGTCGAAAATATTAAGCTCTATATTGATTAGCATCTTTCTGTTACTTCTTAATTCGGCAGAGGCTCAGGAGATAGAAGTTCAGCAAGAAAAACCCACAACTGAAAACGGACTATCTTTTGGGATAGATCTAGCTCCATTTATCATTACAGCTTTTGATTCCGACAGAAGAGGGGTAGATTTTGTCGCCAGATACCTGTTTAATAAGAAGTGGTTTGTCCTTGGTGAAGTTGGTTTTGAGAATGTGAGTTTTGAGCAAGATTCTTACGACTATAAGTCAAATGGTGGTTTTTTGCGGTTGGGAGCTGATTACAACTTCTTCAGGGTTGACGAACCCGGAAATAATGATAATATAACTTTCGGGTTGCGTTATGGCATCGGCACTCAAAGTCACAAAAGTCCGAGATATACTATTCTGGACGATTATTGGGGTGACTATATCGGAAAGTTTGAACTCTCGAATGTTACCTCACATTGGATTGAATTCGTTGGAGGAGTACGCACCGAAGTGCTGAAGAATTTCTATATGGGCTGGACAATAAGGCTGAAAACTCTTATGGCAGCAGGCAATTCTAACGATCTGAAACCATACACTATACCCGGTTATGGAAGGGGTGATAATAGTGTTAATCTGGGATTTACCTATACTTTGGAGTATTACATCCCGTTCAGAAAGAGAAAATAATAAATGAGGTTTAATTTCAGTTGAAGTGTAAAAACTAAAAATAGAATAGATGAAAGAAGTTTGTGTCTATTGTGCCTCAAGCACCAGTATAGACGATAAGTATATAAAAGTTGCCGAAGAGTTGGCCGAAGAGTTGGTTAAGGCGGATTATGGTGTTGTGTATGGTGGCGGTGAAGTTGGCTTGATGGGAACTTTGGCAAACAGGATTCTGGAGCTCAAGGGAGAGATAAAAGGGGTTATTCCTAATTTTATGGTGGATGTGGAGTGGGCGCATAAAGGGGTTGAAAAGATGATAAAGGTAGATTCAATGAGTGAACGTAAATCGAGACTTATTGAGGGAGTTTCTGCTGTTATTGCTCTACCCGGCAGTACCGGAACTCTTGACGAACTAGCAGATGTGATATCTTTAAAGAAACTGGGGTTATTTACAAAGCCTGTCATAATTGTCAATTCATTCGGTTTTTACGATTCACTCTTTACTCTTTTCCACAAAATGATAGAGGAGAAGTTTATGCGACCTGAACACGGCCAGTTGTGGACTGAGGTTACGGATGTACGAGATATTGTAAAAGCAATAAGTACAGCTCCCAAATGGGATAAAAGTGCAATAAATATAGCAGCAGTGTAATAGGATAATAAGAAAAATTTATGAAAATTCCGGGTTAAACAGGTTTATTCGGGCAAAATTGTAAATTTGTAAAAACTTATTTCAATATGGTAAATGAACAGCCTTTTTATTATTCTCAATCAGGTAATACAATTGAATCGCAGAGTGATACATTACTAAAGGCTGATGTTGTAAAGAGTGATTCTGCGGTTTTAATAAGTGCCGACAGTACTGTTGATTCCATTCCATTGGTGGTAAAGCCAGACTCCATTATCCCTGCTAGTGTAAAGGATAAGGTAGAACAGAGTAATGTAATGGTTGTACCATCTGACACCACAACAATGCGGCAGTCTCAAAGGAAGCAAAGAACAGAGAGAGTCATTCAAAAAGATACTTTATCTACAGAAATTATACAGAAGAAGTTACAGGGAAGTAGTTTCAAGACAAACTCAAAAGAGCAGCAGGACACCGCATCTTCTTTTACAAGTGGTGATACTGCGAAAGTAGTAACCAATAGTGGTGGCGATTCTACTAGCATTTTTCTTAAAGCATCAACCACTTTACCGAATCCAACAGTAAGGAAAACGACATCTCCATTGCAGCAATACAACGATTGGTTATCCATATTTCTAATATTTTCAATCGTAATTGTTGGTTTTTTGCGCATTTCTTCAATGAAATTTCTCAGAGAACTATTTAATTCAGCTTTTTATTCTCAGGCTGCAAATAAAATGTACTCCTCGATAAATATTCGTAATTCAAAGCTATCTTTTGTATTATCAATACTCTTTTTTATCAATACCGGTATTTTTATTTTTGAGGCGTTAGTTTTTTATCAGGAGACAATATTTGGTCAGGAAGGGCTCACTCTGCTGATAATTATTTGGGGTATACTCATTGGTTATGATGTAATTAAGGGGTTGTTTTACCGTATTATAGGATTTGTATTTGAGACCTCTTTTTTAACCGGAGAGTATCTTTTTAACGCCTCTATGCTAAGTAAGGTGTATTCAATCCTGCTTTTACCAATAATTTCTATCATTCCTTTTGTTAGCCCCTGGATAGTGCCAAACTTTATAAAACTTAGTGTTGGAATGTTTATTGCGCTTTATATTTGGCAATTATTTAGGGGAATGAGAATCTTTTTTCAAAATACATTTTCTGTTTTTTATATGTTTTTGTATTTTTGTGCTTTGGAAATTTTACCTCTGGAAATTTTATACAAGATTCTTTTTAATTAGGGAGTCTATTTTAGGAGGGGAAAATGGTTTGTTGAATTAAAAAATAGAGTATTGAAGATTAAAAGAATTTTGGTATCACAGCCCAAGCCCGCTACCCCTAAATCGCCGTACAATGACTTAGCTGACAAAAACAATCTGAAAATTGATTTTCGTCCGTTTATTCAGGTTGAAGGCGTTTCGGTAAAGGAGTTCAGAAAACAGAAGATTAATATTCTGGATCTTAGTGCTATTATATTTACCAGCCGCACCGCTATCGATCATTTTTTCCGCATTGCTGAGGAGTTGAGGATTACTGTGCCTGATTCGATGAAGTACTTTTGTATTTCTGAAGCTACAGCCTACTATCTTCAAAAGTACATAGTATACCGGAAGCGTAAGATTTTTCATTCAACAGGACGTTTTGCCGAGTTGGTTGAGATATTAAACAAACATCATGAGGAGAAATTCCTTGTTCCTCTTTCTGATATTCATAAACAGGAGATTCCTACGCTGTTATCAAAAAATAAGCTTCAGTTTACCAAAGCTATTCTGTATCGTACTGTAAGTAGTGATTTAAGTGATTTGAAAAATGTTAACTACGATGTATTGGTATTTTTCAGCCCATCAGGTATTAAGTCACTATTTCAGAACTTCCCTGATTTTAAGCAGAATGATACAATGATTGCCTCTTTTGGCCCTGCTACAGCAAAGGCAGTTAAAGATGCCGGGTTGAGACTCGACATACAGGCTCCTATGCCTCAGGCTCCATCTATGGCAATGGCACTTGAGCAGTTCATAAAAAAGAACAACAAGAAGAAGTGAGTTGTTTGCTGTTAACTGTTATCTGCCGCATAGCTATCAGCTAAATAACAACAGCTAAAAACTAACAGTATGGCTTCATCGGGTTTTTCATTTCCCAAAAAAGAAAAGTTGTGTAGCCAAAAGGTTATTGAGACGTTGTTTGCCTCGGGGCACTCTTTTATTAAATATCCTCTCAGGGTTGTTTTTATGATACAGGAGGATCAGACAGACACTCCTGTGAAGGTTCTTGTAAGCGTATCTAAAAGACGGTTTAAAAGGGCATACAAAAGAAACCTGCTTAAGCGCAGAATACGAGAGGCATACCGGTTGAATAAGTATACTCTTTTCCCTCTGCTTGAAAAGAACAGCGTGAATATCGCAATTGCTTTTGTATATTTACCAACCGAGATACTGCCTTTCAGTGAAATTGAAAAAACAGCCAAAGCAACTCTTGAAAGTTTAATAACAAAATTAAGCCTCGAATAGCAAAAATAGTAGATGGACAAGAATTCAACCACATATAAAATTTACAAAGTTATTCGTGATGGACTGGTGTGGGTTCTTGTACTCCCCGTAAAGTTTTATCAGCTATTTATCTCTCCAATGCTCGGTGCTTCGTGTAATTTCACACCAACATGTTCAACCTATTCAATTGAGGCGCTAAAAAAGCATGGTCCTATAAAAGGACTTGTACTATCGGTGTGGCGGATATTACGCTGTAATCCATGGGGAGGACACGGACATGATCCAGTGCCATAACGAAAATGATATTTGCGTTGAACATCTTAAATGTTCATGTTTAGCACTTTGCCTTTATTTGGAGTTAGTACCTTCTATTTGTCTATTGTACAACTAAACTTGATACCTAGTTCTGCTATCATTTTGAAATCATCCATCCACGAGATGTTCATGTTTTCACAAACATTTGGAATTTTGATTTTTTTAGAGTTTAAGGCTGTGACTTTTTCCTCCTTTGTAACAACAATTGCTCCTTCGCTAATTGCATGAGCAATTACCCATGGATCAGCTAAAGACCTTGCCTTTGTATTATCAACTAGGAATTTATGAATTGGGTTAGTTAAGTAGATTTCTTGCAAACACTTTGTTACATTCTCGTCAATTTTTTTAATTGGAATACTGCTAGATTTTAACCATTCTGATAAATCATCTTCTGTTCTTGTAATCTCCTCATAAACTATTTCTGGCATAATAATCCTATTTTCTATTCCAAGTGCATTTAGAGTGTCCCAATAGATAGGGCAGATATTAGGTGAATAATATTTTTGCCAAGCTTGAATAAGCACGTTAGCATCTAAACAATATTTCTTGTCTATTGTATTAATCGATACATTTGTGCTTCAAGTTTCGGGAATTTATTCACTTTAACATTTAATAAACTACTAGCTTGAGTCGGTTCTAAATATCCTCTGCGAAAAGCGTCTAACACCGTTTGTGTAAATAATCGACTATTTCTATTTAATTGCAATAAGAAGTAATTAGGATCTCCTGATTTTTCCTTTTGTTTTTGTCTTGCTTTCTTTTCAGCTTCCCTTTTAAGAAATTCACTAAACTCAAAATCGGCTTCAACTTTTAGTTTCTTATATGAACTCAATGAGATTATATTTAGATTCAAAGCTCTTACTAAAAGAGCAAAAGGGCTTACTCCTAATTTTTTTGCATTCTTATAAACTTCCGTTGCAGTAGTAAATGCTTTTTGGTTAAGATTCTCGACAAACTCTATAGGGATTAAGGCATTTGCAGCAACCTCATTGCAAAATAGCTCTATAGGATTATAACCTTCTTTATTTCTTATCGAAGGCTCTAGGTCATTTGAAATGCCTGTTTGCGAAATCCAAATGTGAGCAAGCTCATGAATAAGAGTAAATAATTGTGGTGCATTCCAATCATCTGAGTTAACAAAAACAAAAGGTGCATAGTTGTCAGCAATTGCGAAGCCTTGTATTTCACTAGAATCCAGTTTTAATCTTGAATGAATAAAACTGGTTCTTGAAATAA
>JALVBA010000326.1 GCA_027010905.1 Marinilabiliaceae bacterium | reverse complement strand
TAATATCATAGTTCATGCATATAGCTTAACAAAGTCCAAATATGCTAAAATGCTTTCTTGATTTAATTAGAGGAAAAAAACAATGATAGCATTAGATATTTTAAGTAACATTCTATTTGTATTAGCTCTTGGCTACTACTTCATGACCAATATGCAGTGGTACTCTTATAAATTGGAGAGGGTACTTTTTCACCATACTAAAGCGTGGTGGCATTTGGTCTATTTTCTTCTTCCTCTTTTGGCTTATTTTCTTCTGAACAAATATTTTGATTTAAGTATTATTGCTACAGTTGTATATATTGGTATGCTCTATAAATGGCGACAAGAGCAAGACAAACCATTGGTCTTTACAGGGCGTGTTAAACGATTTTTTTCTGCATTGGTCTTCTTGACACTCTTTATTGTAATGTTAAAGTTTGCAGGGGTTCACTATGAGAGTTTTGCTGTCTTTACTCCTATTGTTTTAGCTCATCTTATCTCTACTATGATGGAGAAGATGCTCTTTTTAGGATTTCAGAGAAAAGCAGAGAAGAAGTTAGAGAGTATGCCAAATATGGTTGTGGTTGGGGTAACAGCTTCGTATGGAAAGACAAGCATAAAAAACTACATTGCTCATATCTTAAAAGCAAAATACAACGTCTATGCAACACCTCGTTCTGTTAATACTTTTGGTGGAGTGGTTAAAGATATTAACGATGACTTGCCTGAAAACGCGGAGGTCTATGTGGTCGAGATGGGTGCAAGAGCAGAGGGGGATATTGCTGAGATTACAAAGTTTGTTAACCCTCACTTAGCTGTAGTAGGAAAGATTGGTCCTGCACATATTGAGTATTTTAAAAACTTAGAGAATATTAGAAATACCAAAATGGAGATTTTATCATCTGAGCGTCTTAAAGAGGCATGGGTAGACAGAAGTGCAAAAATACAACCTCTTAAACATGTTCATGAGTTTGGAAAAGAGATACACGATATTAGAGCCTCACTTGATGGACTAGATTTCAAAATGGATGAGCAGGAGTACCACGCCAATATCTTAGGTTCATTCAATGCCATGAACTTAGGACTTGCCATTAAAGTAGCACAAGCTTTAGATGTAGATGAGCAGAGCATTAAAAAACAGCTCAAATCACTAGAGCCAACCCCACACAGACTACAACGAATGGATGCAGGTGGAAAAGTTATTATAGATGACTCATTCAATGGAAACATTGATGGTATGTTAGAGGGCTTTAACCTTGCTTCAACATACAAGGGAAGAAAAGTAGTCATAACCCCTGGGCTTGTAGAGGTTGATGATGAGTTTAACATAGAGGTAGCCAAAAGAGCCAATGAGATTTTTGATTTGGTTGTCTTAACAGGTGACTTGAACTATGGAATCTTTAGAGACCATGTCGAGTCTACTAAATTGGTTAAGTTAGAGAGTAAAGATAAGATGCAAGAGATGCTTGTCGAGCATACTAAAGCAGGTGATTTAATTTTGTTTGCCAATGATGCTCCGAGTTTTATTTAAGTAGG
>JALVBA010000325.1 GCA_027010905.1 Marinilabiliaceae bacterium | reverse complement strand
ATATAAATATATTGTATCTATTGATATATCTTATTCCATCACCTTTCCGATATAAAAAAGGATATAAGATTTTTTTAAAATATCTGTTTTTTATATCAAATGGCTTTGCATTACTGGCAAATACTATAGACTTTTTTTATTTTGACTTTATTCTGAAACGCAGTACTTCTGATGTTTTTATGTTTGCTAATGAAGGTAATATTTATAAACTGATAATGCTATTTGTTGTTGATTATTGGTATGGTCCTGTTTTTTGGATTGTTCAAATAGTTATAATGATATATCTCTATAGCAAAACAGATATATATAAACCCAAACCAATTAATAATAAGCGGTTTTTTATAAGTGGGATTGCATGGTTATTGATTAGTATATATTTTTCTATTATAGCTATGCGTGGAGGCTTTACAGGTACTACACGACCCATCACCTTAGGTAATGCCGGGAAATACACAGAAAAACCTCTTGAGATGGCAATTGTGTTAAACACACCGTTTACACTTATTCGTACAATAGGCAAAACACCATTAAAACCGCAACATTATTTCGCTATAAATGAGTTAGATAAGATATATACTCCTGTTCATAAACATACCAAAGAAGGTAGTTTTAATAATATAAATGTAGTTGTTTTTATTATTGAAAGTTTAGCAAGGGAATATACCGGAGCCTTAAATAGAGATTTAGATGAAGGAAAGTATCAAGGCTACACTCCATTTCTTGATTCGCTTATGCATGTTAGTAAAACATTTGTAAGAGCATTTGCCAACGGTCGTAAATCCATTGATGCTTTACCCTCAATAACTGCAAGTGTTCCATCTATGGTAAATCCCTATGTAACATCGAAATATGCTACTAATAAGATAAATAGTATCGCAAGCTTGCTGAGAGAGAAAGGATATGAAACGGCTTTTTTTCATGGTGCACCTAATGGTTCCATGGGTTTTGAATCATTTATGAAGGTTGCCGGTTACAGCAAGTACTTTGGTATGACAGAATATGATAATAATGATGATTTTGATGGCACATGGGGTATTTGGGATGAAGAGTTTTTTCAATTTTATGCAGATGAGCTGAATAAGATGCATGAGCCTTTTCATACTACCTTGTTTTCACTTTCGTCACATCACCCATTTAAAATACCGGAACGTTATACCGGAATGTTTAGAAAAGGAACACTGGATTTTCATATTCCAATTCAATATACCGATATGGCCTTGAAAAAGTTTTTTGCAAAGGCCTCTAAAATGTCTTGGTATAAAAATACTATTTTTGTAATAACTGCTGATCATTCAAATAAAGCATGGCATCCTGAATACAAAACAAGTGTTGGAAATTTTTCTATTCCTATTATTCTTTTTCAACCATCAAGTGAT
This sequence comes from Marinilabiliaceae bacterium, assembly GCA_027010905.1. Taxonomy (GTDB): domain Bacteria; phylum Bacteroidota; class Bacteroidia; order Bacteroidales; family Marinilabiliaceae; genus JAADEM01. The sequence goes on along the minus strand of JALVBA010000325.1, from coordinate 4,382 downwards.
AGCCTTGTCGGATTTGACTCAACTGTAGTTCAGCAGATGGATATTATGCCAACAATACTCAAACGCCTTAATTTTGATGAGGATTTTGTCTCCTTTGGTGTTGATATGCTTGACGATACTGTCAACCATTGGGCAGTAAATTATAACAATAATACTTATCAGATAATAAAGGGAGATTATGTTTTGCAATTCAGAGATAATAAAACAATTGCCGTTTACGATTATATACACGATCGGCTTCAACGAAACAACCTGATAAGTACACTGCCGGAGATTCAAAATGAAATGGAAAGTTTTATTAAAGCATTTATACAACAGTATAATGACAGAATGATTAATAACAATCTCTCTCGTTAGTACCAATGAAGAATTCATTATCTTTGAAGATAATTTATAAAAACAATGTTTTCGAAAGAAGAGGCAAAAGAGTTGAGGTTGGAGTTTTGGCGAAAGCTCGACAATCGTACCAGACGATTGCCGGGGCAGAGTGGCCGTAAGAAAAAGTGGATATCTGATCGTACAAATATTAAAGGTCTTGACTTGCGCTTTGATATTGACCGTGAAAAAGCTATTGTGGCATTGGAGATAAACAAGACACAGGAGGAGAAAAGACTTGAACTGTACGAACGTCTAGAAGCGTGTAAAACAATTTTTGAAACAGCATTCGGGAAACCACTAACATGGAATTATATCTACGAAAAACCTACCGGACAACAGGTTTGCAGAGTTTATGTTGAGATGCCGGCTGACCTCTACGAAGTGAAGGAGTGGCCTAAAGTAAGTTACTTTCTTATCGACAATATGATGAGGTTGGAGAAGGCTTTTTTGGAGGTGAAAGACTTTTTGAAATATCGATAGATTGTTTACACTTAATTTATAAATAAATTAATGAATATTATGAAACACATTTTGAGAAGTATTACGAGAAAAGTACTGTTGTTGATATTGTTAACAGGTTTCGGATTTTTCACTGAGACTAATGCACAGAAAATTGAGCTGTTCAACGGAACGAACCTTGATGGATGGACAATCTATGGAACTGAAAAGTGGTACGTAGAGGGTGGATTGCTTATTTGTGAAAGCGGCCCGGATAAAAAGTATGGTTATTTGGCAACCGATAAATATTACAAAAACTTTATACTTGAGTTGGATTTTAAGCAGGAAGCTGACGGAAATAGTGGTGTGTTTATCAGATCAACGGTTGATGGTGTTAAGGTAAGCGGATGGCAGGTGGAGGTAGCACCCCCAAAGAATAAAACTACCGGTGGTGTATATGAATCGTACGGAAGAGGTTGGTTGATTAAGCCTGACCCAAAGAAGGCTAAATATCATAAAGAGGGAGAGTGGAATCACCTGAAAATTAAAGTTGATGGAGACAAATTAACATCCTGGCTTAACGGTAAAAAAATGGTTTCAATTGAAGATGAAAAGATAGGAAAAGGAGAAGGCTCCATTGCACTTCAGATCCATAGTGGTGGCGGAATAAAAATAGAATGGAAAAACATCGTAATTAAGGAACGTAAAAATTGATTTATTAATCACTGTATTCTATCTCTCATAACCCCGATTTACAAATACACCATTTTGGTTATTAACCAAAATGGATGTAGTTCTTTGTCGCTATGCAATTGAAAAGCTACTTGATTTTCTATTGTATAGTTTGGGTTCAATATGTTTTTGACCACAAAGGCGGAAAGATCGTGGTTAGAATTTAAAACTGTAACTTATCGAAGGCATAAACTGGAATAGGCTGTACTGATAAAGGTGTAATGTTTTATCAACACGTTCACCGTTTATATACCTGATGTTATTATGGCTGTAATCATATTCGTAGTAATAGGGGTTTTGCCGGTTATACAGGTTGTAGATACTTATATTCCATGTTCGTTCACCCCATCGTTTCTTTTTTGTGAAATTTACCCCCACATCCAACCTGTGGTAATCGCGCATACGCACACCATTTTTCCCACCATATTCATCACCATCAAACAGCTCGTAAGGGTCTTTAGAGATGTCAGCATCATATCTGTCATTATCATCAATAGCATAATGATGAGCAATGGGAAGCGTAACAGGATTGCCGGTTCCGTACACCCAGGTAGCCGAAAAGTTAATATGTTTGTTAAGTTTGTATGAGCCGGTTATACTTATGCTGTTGCGCCTGTCATATTTAAAAGGATACGTTTCTCCGTTGTTCTGATACTCAAACTGCCTTGTGGTTTTCGACCATGAATAACCGACCCATCCGGTTAGGTTTCCGCTATTTTTCTTAACAAGGAGCTCTGCTCCGTACGAAGTACCAATTCCATTTTTATCAACTTTAGTTTGCCAATCGCCAGACCCGGTAAGATATGCAACTCCTTCGGTAAAAGAGATAAGATTATTCATCTCTTTGTAATAGGACTCCAAACTAATCTCAAAAGCTTTTTGGGTATGTGCCAACCCGATGCTGTACTGATTTGAGGTTTCAGGAACAAGCACAGGGGTTGTTGGAACCCAGTAATCGGCTGTCATGCCCTCGCCTGCGCTGGTGAGCAGGTGAACAAACTGTTGCATGTGGGAATAGGCAAGTTTCAAGGAGGTATATCGTGCAAATTTCAAATTGAGTAAAAGTCTTGGTTCAAAACCCGAAAAAGTAGTATCACTAACTGAAAACCCGGAATATCGTAACCCCAGATTGGCAGACATAAAACGACCTATACGTATCTCATTTTCAATATAAGCGTTCCATTCATAAGCAATTTGGCTGTACTCGTTATAAGTAGTATCTATATCGGGTTTATTGTTTATCTTTTGAAGATATGATGTGGTTGTAGGAGTGTATTTATGTATTATTCCGTTTGCTCCTACTCGGATTTTTATTGCATTTACAGGATAATACTCCATGTCATATTTTGCATTAATATCTCTTATAGCAGAGAGAAAGGTATATTGGCTATAAATAGAATCTATTTCATTTCTACTGAAGGTTTTATAGCGGTATCGAGTATATGTTAAGGTAGTATTGGAGAATAGCACAGGTGAAAATGTGTGATTCCACCTGAATGCACCTAACATATTTCCCCACTGCAAAGTTGATTTTGCCTTTTGCTCAAACTCTTTCTTGCTAATTTTTACCAATAGTTTGTCATCACCTCCGTAAAAGCTTAAAAACAGACGGTTATTTTCATTTGCAATGTAGTTAATCTTTGCATTAACATCATAAAAAGTGTAACCAGTAGAAACACCTTTGAAAAAGATGCGAGTTACCGGACGTGTTAAAAGGTCATACATAAACCGGCGGGCAGAAAAGAGATACGACAATTTATCTTTAATTATAGGGCCTTCAACCATTAGTTTTGTTGTTATCATCCCTATTGTTCCTGCTCCGTGAAACTCTTTCATGTTTCCGTCTTTCATTCTTATGTCAACCACTGAGGAGAGTCGTGAGCCGTATCTTGCAGGGAAACCTCCTTTGTAAAGTTCTACATTGCTAAGTGCATCAACATTGAAGGTAGACACAAAACCACCAAGATGATTAACGTAATAGAGAGGTACATCATCGAGTAGCATGAGGTTTTGGTCGGGACTGCCACCACGAACATAAATACCACTTTTACCCTCATCCCCGGCCTGCACTCCCGGCAACAGTTGCAGTGCTTTCATAATATCAGGTTCGCCACCGAGTGCCGGAATATCTCTGATTTGTTGTATGGGGATATTCATCTTGCCTATTTCCGGCTTATCCTCAATGTTTAATTGTGCTGTTACCTTAACCTCTCCTATCTCTCTGCCGGGAGTTAAACATATATTTACACTACTATCTTGCTCTCCGACAAATTCCATCTCCTTTGTTTCGTATCCCATATAGGAGAATGAGAGTTTAACAACGCTCTTTTGCGAAAGCTTTATGCTGAAAAAGCCAAATGCATTGGTAACAGTACCCTTTCTGCTCTGCTGGTCAAAGATATTTGCCCCTATCAACCTTTCACCGGTTTTACAATCCGACAGATATCCGCTTACACGGAGTTGTGAGCTTACGCTGATGTTTACAGCTACAATTAATATTAATAAAACTATATGTTTTACCATTCCGAAATGTTAATAGTTATTTGTTGTTCAGTGAAAGCGGCAAAAATACCATACCCGTTTTCAATATTTGAGAATAGTATCACAGGATTTCCTGTCCCGTCCCATATATCAGTTACCTGATTTGCATAGTGTCTAATCCATTTCTTTTTGTATTTATAGTAATTTTCTGATACGCATCGGAAATGTATTCGAAATTTTGTGTCGTGCTCTTTTTGATACTGGGTTGTGCATTTTAGTCTTACTGTTTTGCCGTTAAACATCTCATCACGTAACAGTATATTTTGATACCAGTAGTTCTTATCCCCTTCGTT
>JALVBA010000324.1 GCA_027010905.1 Marinilabiliaceae bacterium | reverse complement strand
AAATTGTATACTCTTTATAGAAAGAGGTAAATTGCTTTTAATAATCCTTATTTCTAATTATGATTAAAAAAATTTTAGTTGCAAATAGAGGAGAGATTGCTGTCAGGGTAATGAGAACCTGTAGAGAACTGGGAATAAGTTCCGTTGCAATATACTCTAAAACTGACAGGAAAGCCATGCATGTAAGGTATGCCGACGAGGCATATTGCGTTGGACTTGCCCCTTCAAATGAAAGCTATCTTAACAGTGAGAAAATCCTTGAAGTGGCTCAAAAAACCAATGTTGATGCTATTCATCCGGGATATGGTTTTCTTTCCGAAAATGCTGAATTTGCTAAAAAAGTTACTGAACTGGGTATAAAATTTATTGGCCCTACACCGGAAGCTATATTAACAATGGGTGATAAACTCACTGCACGTAAAAAGATGATTGAGAACGGCGTACCTGTAGTTCCCGGAACGAAAGACCCGGTAAAGGATGAGGACGACCTTGTTGCTACTGTAAAGTCTGTTGGATTTCCGGTTATGCTTAAAGCATCGTCGGGCGGTGGTGGTAAAGGTATGCGGCTGGTGCGTAGCGACGAGGAGCTGATGTCCTCCTATCGTATGGCAAAATCGGAGGCTAGTGCTTCATTTGGCGATGATGCAGTTTATGTTGAAAAGTATATTGAATCGCCTCACCATATCGAATTTCAAGTGCTTGCCGATACTCACGGAAATGTTATCCACCTTTTTGAGAGAGAGTGCTCGGTTCAGAGAAGACATCAGAAGGTTGTTGAAGAGACTCCTTCACCACTAATGACTCCCGAACTTCGAGAAAAAATGGGAGAGCAGGCTGTAGCTGCTGCAAAATCGGTTGATTACGTAGGAGCCGGTACTGTAGAGTTTCTGGTTGATAACAATCATAACTTCTACTTTTTGGAGATGAATACACGCTTGCAGGTAGAGCATCCCATTACTGAGCGTGTTACAGGTAAGGATCTTGTGAAAGCTCAAATCAGGATTGCTGATGGTCTTCCTTTGCAATACACTCAGGATGAACTTATTCAAAACGGTCACGCTATTGAGTGTCGTATCTATGCCGAAGATCACAAAAATAACTTCATGCCAAGCCCGGGGCTGATAAAACATATTACTGAGCCATTGGGACTTGGAATACGTACCGACGGTTATGTGTATGAGGGATATGAGATTCCCTATCATTACGATCCAATGATATCCAAATTGATTGCTTGGGCACCAACGCGTGAAGAGGCTATCAAGAGGATGAAGAGAGCTCTGTATGAGTACAAAATTACCGGAGTTAAGACCTCTATTCCTTTCCTTACTAAAATAATGGATACAGAGGATTTTTATGAAGGGAAGTACGATACTCACTTCATCGAGAATAACGAAGAATCACTTATGGCGGACATTGGCTGCGATGGTGTTTGTGAGGATATTGCACTTTTTATTGCCTATGTTGATTATACCGATAAGATTAGAAAACGTAACTCTTCATCGGGTACAAGTGCAAATCCTGTAACTTCGGGATGGAAGGAGTTTGCTAAAAGAAAGAATGTTTTACGCTTTTAATATTAGACCATGTCATTAGAAATAAAAACAAAAGATCGCACAGCTAAGGTTGAGGTGTTGGAACAGAATGGCTCACTCTATTGTGTTAAGATTGACGATAAGGAGTATGAGTTTGATGTGGAAAAAGTGGAGGAGGGGGTCTACTCTATTCTTCACAACAACATGTCGATTAATATGGAGATGATTGAAGGTGATTCGCCGCAGAAGTACAGTGTAAACACTATCAGCGACCATTATGAGATTGAAGTGGTTGATGCTGCTGCACGTTACCGAAACAGTTCTGGCGGTGGAATGGAAAACAGTGATAAGTTTATATCCTCACCAATGCCCGGAAAAGTGGTGAAGATTCTGCTTAACGAGGGTGATAAGGTTGAGAAAGGAGAGACTGTAATTGTTATCTCTGCCATGAAGATGGAGAGCGAATACAAAAGTTCATTCAATGGTTTAGTGAAAAAAATATTTGTATCTGAGGGTGATACCATGGAGGGTGGTGCAAAACTTGTTGAAATAGAACCAGAGTAGATTTTTATTAAATTATTTTTAAAGTAGAATAACTTATAAAAACCCAGAATAAAACTAAACAGATGAATAATATTAAAGATAAATACGAACAGTTTGAAAAACGTAATACCGCTGCTGAGTTGGGTGGTGGTGAAGCCAGAATAAAGAAAATTCATGACTCAGGCAGGCTGACTGCCCGTGAACGAATAGACACATTTTATGACCCGGGCACATTTGTAGAAGTTGATAAATTTGTTACACACAGCTGCACGAATTTTGATATGGACGAAAATCGTATCCCTGGCGATGGCGTTGTCTGTGGATATGGTAAGGTTGACGGCAGGTTGGTCTATGTATATGCCCAGGATTTTACTGTTTTTGGAGGTTCACTGAGTCGTACCAATGCAAATAAAATTATTAAGGTGTCTGAGCTTGCTCTTAAGATGGGAGCCCCTCTTATCGGGCTTAATGACTCGGGCGGAGCACGTATTCAGGAGGGCGTTCGCAGTCTGGCCGGTTACGGCGAGATATTTAATCTAAATGTTAAATCGTCGGGTGTTATTCCTCAAATATCAGCAATTATGGGGCCTTGTGCCGGTGGTGCTGTATATTCACCTGCTCTTACCGACTTTATCTTCATGGTTAATAAGTCGAGCTATATGTTTATAACCGGACCTGATGTGGTAAAAACAGTTACTCACGAGGAGGTTACAAAAGAGGAGCTGGGTGGTGCAATGACTCATAACTCCAAAAGCGGTGTCGCTCATTTTATCGGTGATAACGACGAACAGACAATAATGATGATTCGTGAGCTTTTGAGCTTTCTGCCATCAAATAACCTTGAAGAGCCTCCCGTTGTTGATGCTACCGATGATGTTAACAGAATTGACGAGTCTCTTCAGGAGCTCATTCCTACCGACCCCAACAAACCCTACGACATGAAAGTGATAATAAATTCAGTTGTAGATAATGAACAGTTTTTGGAGGTAATGCCGAACTATGCTCAAAATATAATTATCGGTTTTGCCCGATTTGATGGTAGGTCCGTTGGTATTGTTGCCAATCAACCTAACTTCCTTGCCGGTGTGGTTGATATTGACTCTTCTTCTAAAGCGGCTCGTTTTGTTCGTTTTTGCGATGCTTTTAATATTCCTATAGTTACGTTTGTTGATGTTCCCGGATTCTTGCCCGGAACGATTCAGGAGTATGGTGGCATAATCAAGCACGGTGCAAAACTGCTCTATGCCTATGCTGAAGCTACAGTACCTAAAATTACTGTTGTTACACGTAAAGCGTATGGTGGAGCTTACGATGTGATGGCCTCGAAACATTTGGGTGCTGACATTAACTATGCTTACCCAACAGCCGAAATTGCCGTTATGGGACCTGAAGGTGCTGTAAATATCATCTTCCGTGGTGAAAAGGATGGGAAGGCCAAAGAGAAGCGTGTTGAGGATTATCGTGAAAACTTTGCCAACCCATACCGCGTAGCTGAGTTGGGGTATATTGACGAGGTAATCTATCCAAAAAACACTCGTATTAAACTTATTCAGGCTCTTGATATGACAAAGAATAAGAGTGAATCAAATCCTCCTAAAAAACATGGAAATATTCCGTTGTAGTAAGGGGATTGATATTTTATAATAACAATTGAATAGGTAGTGGGATTACTCCCCCTCCTGATAAAGCAATAATCCATGATTGATAAGTTAGAATACCTTGTTTCTTTAAAAACCGTACTAAACTATCACTCATTTGGTTTGGTAAATCCTACAACATCTTAGTTTTCTACGTTTTCAAGCATTTAATTTCCGAAACAGTAAAATGAAGTTGTCTGTTCACAATGGTAATGGCTAAAACAACAAAAAGACCCTTGCAATTATTATACTGCAAGGGTCTTTTGTGATCCCGAAGGGACTCGAACCCCCAACCTCCTGGGCCGTAACCAGGTGCTCTATCCAATTAAGCTACGGAACCTTTTGAAGTGCATTTTTTCAAATGCGGTGCAAATATAGGTAAAAATTATTTATTCAAACAATGAGTGTTGCGAAAAAGTTTTCCTTGCGTACTGACTGATTTACTTTATGGGATTACGGGTTGGTATTTGTGCGTTTCCAGTCTATGGCTCGGTTGCCCTCTCAATTAAGCCTTATATCAGATTTCTGTTCGTCAGTACTTCTAGTTTGCTAATGGCTTCTTTCAGATTTGCAATCACTCGCAACACCCTTGCCAATCGCTAACGTTTCCTTCCAACTTGGCACGTACGAGGACTTTCACCCCACCAGACTATGACTATTCCCGACATACTAAGAAAAAAGGTGTCCGTTTTCGAACACCTCTAATACCGAATTGATTATAGACTCTATTTATATTCTACCGGTTTTCTATTAATCCAGTTGCCCCTTGTAAAATCGGGGAAGTATTGAGGAGAACTACCGGTTGCAATTGACGCTTCAGATAGCGGCGTAACAGCACTCCATGCTGCTGCATCGTATACATCAATTACTGGTTGACGTTGCTCTTTAACCGAGTTAATAAACTCGCGGGTAACAAAGTAGTCAATTCCACCATGACCGGCTCCGTTTGCTATATCGCCATATTTTTTCCAAAGCGGATGATCATATTTATCCTGCCATTTTTGGAAATCATCCCACTTGTCGTGCTCCCCCTTACCTTCAATATAAATACGTTTTGTTCCCATATCGAAATTGGTTGTACCATCTGTTCCGTCAATTCTAAATCCTAATGAATATGGGCGTGGAAGATTTGTATCGTGAGTTACAATAATACTTTCTCCATTTGTAGTTTTAATAACCGATGTAATAATATCACCAAGTTTCCAAGGCAATTTTGCGTATGGATGGTCAACACCTCCTTGTTCCTCAATATAATCTTTTAACCCAACAGCTTTTGTTGCGGTCGATGTTAGGTAAAGAAAGCGGTTTCCCCGGTTGATGTCAAGCATGTGTGCAATTGGTCCCAGTCCGTGAGTTGGATAAACATCGGCATTTCGTTTTAGCGAATGTTGTGTTCTCCAGCGCGCTTCGCCTTTTGCACCTTCACCAAATTTAAGGCCTTTATTAAATTTCACATTTATCAAGCTGTGTTGATATCCGCAACGACCATGGACAACCTCACCAAATAATCCATCCTTAATCATATTTGTAACTGCCATTACATCACGACGGTAGTTTACATTTTCAAGAATCATACATGGTTTTCCTGTCTCCTCCGAAGTGTTAACCAAATCCCAACACTCTTCCATTGTGTTGGCTGCCGACACTTCAACTGCTGCATATTTACCTGCTTTCATAGTTGCAACGGCCATACGCGTGTGCCACAACCACGGAGTAGCGATTATTACTCCGTCGATATCGTCGCGTTTTAACATCTCTAAATAAGCATGTTCTCCGTTAGAATACACTTCAGCTTTAGGATGCCCGTTATCTGTTAATATTTTTTGTGCTTTTGGAATTGCTTCCGGATCAATATCGCAAAAAGCTGTAATTTTTACATCTTTAGTATTTGCTGCTCTGTATAGGTGTCCTCTTCCTCTTCCTCCACACCCAATAAATGCAATATTCACTTCACCATCTTTCTTTTTATGTTTAGAAACACCGGCTTTCGAAATTTGTGGAGCCACTATTAGTCCGGCTCCTGCTGCTGTTGCAGTCTTTAAAAAAGACCTCCTATTTGTTG
>JALVBA010000323.1 GCA_027010905.1 Marinilabiliaceae bacterium | reverse complement strand
AATTTGCATAGTTTACATTAGCTATCTCACCCAATTTTGCAAGAACTGCGGTTGGGAAGTGGTAATACCCTGATTTGTTCTTTTCAAGCAAATCTTTTGCTCTATCGGCGGTTTTTATTCTATTGATTGCTTCTCTTACAGCTCCCTCACTATCTACAAGTCCGTAACCTAATTCATTATTCCAAGAGTATTTTTTACATAGGACGGTATCATAAGGTTTTTGAGGTAGGTTGTAATATTTTATACCATTTGCACCATTTCCGTCTGCATTTAAACTTGCTATATATTCTACATTGTAGCTTGTATTCTTATCCATACCCTCTGAGCAAGTTTTATACTCATAAGTTTTTCCGCTTTTTAAAGGAAATTTTGAACTACCAAGCTTAATAGCTGTTTTTGCAAGTATATCAACTATTTCACTACTATTCAAATCAGGATTAACTTCAAGCATAAGAGCTATCGTCCCAGCAACCAAAGGAGCAGACATTGAAGTTCCAACACTTAATGAAGTGTTACCTTTTTCTTCGCAGTTATAAATATAATCGCTACAATAGTCTAAAGGTTGGTCTGACCTAACTTCAGTAGGTGCTACGAAATCTAAAACTTCCCCATAGTCGCTACCCATTGGCTTGTTCTGATTATCGCGACCCGTCCATCTTTCACCGTTGGGCAATATAGAGCCTACATGGATAACACCTGCTTTTTCAAGAGCTAACTTGCCTTTGTAAATAGCACCTTTGGTATTTTCGTTACCTGAAGATTGAATTATTATCATACCTTTTTGTCTAAATTCTTTGATTGTTTGGATTATTTCTTTTGCTTTATCTATTTCATAAGGAGCAATATCTCCAAACCCCATAGATATATTTACCACTTTAACACCGTTATCAAAAAACCATTGGAGAGTTTTTTTTAAACTTTCAGGAGATAAACCATCGCCTGTTGTTGCTAAATATAATTTAACTTTAGGTGCAATACCCGCAGTTCCAAAGTCGTCATGCTTGGATGCTAAAACGGAGGTTGTATCAAGTCCGTGAACATATTTACCCTCTATCTCTTTTTTTTCAAAATCTTTCAAAACTCTAAAATCAACTTCATTGTTTTTTGTTTCATCAGGATTAAATGTTGCTACTATACTATCGTTTATGTCAGGGTTTTTAGTATCGTATTGGTTTTCAATGAAGCCTACTTTTACATCTTTACCGAAAATTCCCATTTTCCAGACTTCAAGGGTGTTCATGTCGATGTCTTTTTGGAAGTTATCAGCGATGTCATTATAGTTAGTAATGCCATAATTAATGTCGTGATAGACAGTAGAACTATCGCCTTTTCCGTCATTGTAGGCATGCCAATTGCTAAACCCTGCATAACCATTTGTGTTAGTTAGCCAAAATCCACCGTATTTCGTATCGGCTGTATAGCTTAAATTATTTTCGGATAATGTTTCGCTTAAATTAATATCTCCAAATTGACTTGCTGATAGAGATATTGCAGTTATAAGTGATAAAGTTATTGTTTTTAAG